>DATFJA010000236.1:0-3424 GCA_035269545.1 Salegentibacter sp. | reverse complement strand
CTTATTCTTCTTATGCGTGCGCTTAACCGCCTGTTCATTTTTATAATCTATCCATTTTTGACCTTTTATTTTACGCATATAGTTGTCAAAATTCCGCATCACTACAAGATTATAAACGGCTTTTGAAAAATTTGTAAGCGTTCTGGGAGTAGCTCTTAAACTCATAGAAAAACCTGGCGTTAGATAGGTCATTTGGTGCCAGTAGCCTTCCGGCATATACAAAGCTTCACCGTGTTTTAATTCGGTTACATAACCTTTAGCTTTTTTTAATACAGGAAATTTCTCAAAATCGGGATTATCAAAATCTATATCCTGTCTTGAAATCAAAGCATGAGGCACTTTATATAAATATTTACCTTCTGAAGGAGGATAAATTATACAGCGTTTTTTTCCGTGGAAATGAAAATGAAGGATATTGGCAAAATCAATATCATAATGCATGAAGACTTTAGAATTCTCACCGCCAAAAAACAAAGTGGGCAATTGTTTTATAAATCGTATTCCAAGGTCAGGAAACTTGAAATCCTTCTGCAAAACCGGCACTTCCTTTAATAAATGATAAAGAAAGATGCGATAACTGGTAGGTTTTGATTTTAGCAGATCTATATAATCTGCCATTTTCATCTCAGTATGTGGTTCGTTAAATTTCTGTTTAGAACTTATAGGGCGATCATCATAAAGGGGCACTACTTTACCTCCTGCGACCTCTTTGATATAATCTAAGTCCCATTTATGTGTAGCAGGCCAATCATCTACCAAATGCTCTATAACCACAGGCTTTTGCGGTCTTACATAATCTTCTAAAAATTCTTTTTTAGAAATTTTTTTAAGCCTGGGTATAGGTTCTAAATGTAAGCTCTCTTCGTTCTTCATCATTCAATTCCAGCACTTCAGGTTGTAATGTGAAAACAACCGGTTTTGCGGGTATAAAATAGGCTTCTAGAAAATCTCTTTTAAAAGCATTTTAACCCGCAGTATTAAACTAATCCTAGGATTTTGCTTCTTATTAGGCTTTAGCTTTAGGCTTTTGTTGTGCCTCTAAGTTACGCTCAATTTTGTGCCCGGGTCTTGACCATTTTGGCTTTTCACCTAGATTCTGGTATTTCGATTCTTCAGCTGAAACACTCTGTGGTTGCTCCTTTTTTTCAAATGCTTTTTGAGGATTCAAACCTAAAGATCTAAATAATTCCATATCCTCGTTTACATCAGGATTTGGGGTAGTAAGTAGTTTATCTCCGGCAAAGATCGAATTTGCTCCGGCAAAGAAACACATTGCCTGCCCTTCCCTACTCATTTGTGTCCTTCCGGCAGAAAGTCTTACCTGGGTTTCAGGCATTACAATTCTGGCAGTAGCAACCATTCTTACCATTTCCCAAATAGAAACCGGTTCCTGTTCTTCCATTGGAGTTCCTTCAACAGGTACCAACGCATTAATTGGAACTGATTCGGGTTGCGGACTTAAGGTTGAAAGAGCTACAAGCATACCTGCTCTATCGTCTGCACTTTCTCCCATTCCTATAATTCCTCCGCTACACACGGTAACATTGGTTTTTCTAACATTCCCAATAGTGTCCAGTCTATCCTGGTAACCACGGGTAGAGATTACTTCTTTATAATATTCTTCTGATGAATCTAAATTATGGTTGTAAGCATACAAACCGGCTTCAGCAAGTCGCTGCGCCTGGTTTTCGGTAATCATTCCCAGCGTACAGCAAACTTCCATATCCAGCTTATTAATGGTTCTTACCATTTCCAAAACAGAGTCGAATTCTTTACCATCCTTTACATTTCTCCAGGCCGCACCCATACAAACACGAGAACTTCCCGACTCTTTAGCACGTAACGCCTGGGCTTTAACCTGGTTTACGCTCATAAGGTCATTTCCTTCTACATTGGTATGATATCTCGCTGCCTGTGGGCAATACCCGCAATCTTCCGGGCAGCCACCTGTTTTTATAGAAAGTAAAGTTGAAACCTGAACTGTATTAGGATCATGATTTTTCCTGTGTACAGTGGCTGCCTCATAGAGCAGCTCCATTAAAGGTTTATTATATATCTCGAGGATTTCTTCTTTTGTCCAGTTATGTCTTGTGGCCATAAAAATAGATTTGAATTCAAAAATAAATAAAACTACGCTTTAATAGGCCTTCCGCGAGGAAAGTTTTCAAAGCTTTCTTAATCATATCATTTCCGGCTTATTAAAATAGAAACCGCATTCCCGCCGAAGCCTACAGCATTCACCAATATATTTTCCAGTTTCGAAGGCGATTTACTGAGATTTGAAAAAGGAACATCAATAAATTCCTGGTGCTGAAGCATTAAAACAGCCAGTTCTAAATTTAGAATCCCTGAAGCAGCAAACGTATGTCCCAATTTCCATTTGTTGCTGGTCATTGCCGGGGTGTATTGACCAAAAAGTGCTTTTATAGCGTTTACTTCAGAGAGGTCTCCTTTTAAGGTTCCGGGTGCGTGCATCACCACCGCGTCAATTTCTGAAAGTTCTTTCTCTCCAATTGCCATTTTCATCGCTTTATGTAAAGACTCTCCGTCTTCCGAAATTGAAACGCTGTGCTTTAAAGCTTCTGTCGCATAACCAATCCCCGTAATTTTCGCAATTGCTTCTTCTGAATATTCTCTTTGAATTGCCAATATTCCTGATGCTTCCCCAAGAATCATTGAATTTCTCTTTTTTTCCATATCTAATGCGCGGCAGGGAAAATCAAGATCTTCTGAAGCATAAATTTTCATCGCTTTCATCTGGGCGATAGTAAATGGTGTTAATGCCGCTTCACTTCCACCGGCTAGAAACTTATCGGCAAAACCGGCCTGAATCCACGCAATTGCATTTACCACCGCATGCAAACCGGTTGAACAGGTTACACTATGAGAAAAAGCTGGTCCTTGAGTTTGAAGATCTTGCGAAACCCAGGAAGAGATATTACCCAAAGTAGTGGAAGGCGAAGCCTGCGTTGCCGCTTTCCCTGTTTCCACAAACTCTTTATGGTATTTTTCAAATAATCCGGTGGCCCCACGAGAGCTCCCAATGTTTATTCCTATATTCTTTTCATTTTTCCAGCCGGCTTCTTTAATAGCTTTTCTGGCTGAAAAAATTGCAAATAAAACTGAATCATCCAGTTTTTTGTAATTCGTATTTTCGTTGCGAAGCGCATTTATAGCATACCGAATTTCCTCTGGCAAAAAAGCCGCAAAAGTTTCGTTTTCACCAAATTGATGTTTGGAAATAAAATGTTTCGGGGTTTTATAATTTCCCCATATCTCTGGACTGGATTCACCGAGTGCAGAAATAGAACCTAATGAAGATATATAGACAGGTGATTTCAAAAGCAATAATTTTTCAGCAAAAATAAGGTCTGCAGCACCAACCCACTAAATATTCAGCTTAAAAATATTAATTTAAACTGAA
>DATFJA010000235.1:0-6600 GCA_035269545.1 Salegentibacter sp. | reverse complement strand
AAAGCCAAAGAAGATTCAGCTGAAGCAGCTTTAGAGAAAATTAAAGAAGCCTCTATCAAAAATGAGAATATTTTCAAAGAATTAATGGAAGCCACTAAAGTTTGTTCGCTGGGACAAATAACCCAGGCAATGTTTGAAGTTGGTGGACAGTATAGAAGAAATATGTAAGCAGAGAGCCGCATTCTCAAAGCGAAAAGCTTTGAGAATGCGTGCGAATCGCTTATCCCGATGAACGGAGCGATTATCGGGATCTTTTCTAGCAGAATGTTTTTGAATTCGTTTTTCTTTGAGAATGCGTGCGAATCGCTTATCCCGATGAGCGTAGCGATATCGGTGTCTTGTGTAGTAGAATGCCCTTTGGATCTCTTTTGTTTTTCAATAATGTGCGAATCCGGATCTATAGAAATTAAATGTTTTTTGGAAACATAAAAAAAAGAATCGATGAGCTCAGCGAATCGTGGCTTTAACATTTTTAAATAAATCATCCCAATGGGCGAAAGCCTCATTGGGATTTTTAATTTTAGAAACAATTTATACTTCAGGGATTCAATGCTACAATAAGGTAACACCACCTTGATTTTCTTCAGTTTGCTATAAAATAGGACGCGTTTAATCCTGAGTTTTATGGGCTTAAAACTTTTGTCTTTTTTATTGGGTAGAGCTAAAATTTCAGATTAGTTTTGCAAATTATTAAAATCAACCTGTAACTACGTAGGTATCAAAAATATAAATCTATGGAAAATATCTGGTTATACGCCATAGGTGCGTTCACCGCATTTTTCGCGATCAATAATCCAATAGGGAATATCCCAATATTTCTAAGTCTTACCAAGCAGGCTGATGGAAAAAGAAAGCGTTTTATTTCTAAAAAAGCGACTTTCACAGCCTTTGTGATCGTTACGGGATTTGTACTATTAGGTAAATATATTTTTCAGCTTTTCGGTTTGACCATTCCTGCCTTTAAAATCACTGGTGGTATTTTGGTGTTTTTTGTAGGATTTGAAATGATAAGGGCACAACAATCTAGTATTGATAACCAAACAGAAGTAGATTTTAATGAGGGGATCTCTATTTCTCCGCTAGCAATTCCAATTCTTGCCGGCCCGGGAACTATCGTAACCGCTATGAATTACACTACAACTGCCAGCTATATGGATATGGGGATTATTGTAGCTATGTTTGGTTTAATTATGTTCTTAAACCATTTAGCATTTATTTCCAGTGATTATTTGGTGCGATTTATCGGGCAGAATAAGATTATTGTGATTGAGAAAATAATGGGATTAATTATAGCAATTATTGGAACCAATATGCTCATTGAAGGTATTAACATTGCTTTTTTTGAATAGAGAATCTTATAGAAATTAAGCTTTTCTAAGTTGCTGAATCCAGGCGTTAATCATATTATCAAAAAGATGAATTTCTTTTTTTAGCAGCGCTAAAAATTCACTTTCCCGTATCCCGGAAAATTCCAGGTTTTTACAAATCAATTTTAAACTTTTACTTGCTTTTCTAATATTTCTTACCCGTTCTAAACGAGCACTATAATTTTTTGCGGTTACTACAGAAGCTATACCCGGGGCTAATTGAAGGGATTGGTTTACAAGATCTCCGGCATATTTATCTTTTATGCAGGCCGAAAATTGCATTTCCATAACATTTTTATCTTGCGTGAAATGAACCGCCATTGCCCTGGAAAGTTTAAAGATTTCCAGTGCCTTCTGGTAAACTGGAGTTTGGTTAGCTTTATGAGAGGAAATTTGTGACATTGATAAAAAATTACATTATAAAATTAATGAGAATATATCTATCTTAACTTTGTATTTTAAACCAACGATCTTATTATGCTTTATTTTAAAAGGTATAATTGCAATAAAACTTTATTATGCAAATCGATGAACTTAATTGGGCTATTTTAAACCGGTTACAACAAAACGCCAGGTATTCTTTCGCTAAAATTGGGCGGGAGATAGGGTTAAGCTCTCCTGCCGTTGCAGAAAGGGTAAAGAAAATGGAAGACGCCGGGATCATAAAGGGGTATAAAACCCAAATCTCTTATCATCAAACCGGGCATCAGTTAAAAGCTATAATAACCCTTCGGGCTTTTATGGGAAGATTAAAACCCTTTCTTGAAAAGGTGAAGGAATTTAAAGAGGTGAGTAATTGCTATCGAATTACCGGTAATGAAAATATTATAATGGAAGTTGTTTTACGCGATCAAGCTCATTTGGAAGAATTTATAGACAAACTTATCACATATGGTGAAACCAAAACGCATATTGTACTGTCCCAGGTAGTAGAATTCGCACCTCTTGATAGGAATTCTACAAAATTATTTTAAATTTTCATGGAGTGCTATTTTTTACAAACCGTTAATTACCGGTTATTTAGCGTTTTATCGTTTAATTTAGTTAAAATGAAAACTTTTTTGAGCCTAATTTAACTAATGACTGAATTTTATATTCAGGTAAGTTAAATAATAGCAAATTGTAATTTTATTAATAGCACAACGACTATACTGTAACTATTTTTACCAAAAAAGAAATTGCATTATGAGAAAGTATAGTACATTATTCCTAATCGTAGCAGCCCTAACCGGTGCGATTGGATTTTCCGGATTAAATTTTGCCGGTATTGAAGTAGTGAGGGTGTTGTTTTTAATTTTTGCAGATCTACTTGTAGTCTCGCTAGTTGCCCGCCTCTTCTTTAGAAATGACAATTTAAGATTACAACGCGTAAAGAAATAAAATCTACCGCTTACATGTTTATGTAGTTGCCTTCATCGAAAGATGAAGGCTTTTTTTATGCACGATCTTTGATATCTATGCTTATATTTATAGTAATTATATGATGTCATGATGAAAAAGATACCATTTTTAATTTTACTTTTAAGTTTTATCACACAATTGGGAACGGCGCAGGAAATAGAAATTCCGCTGGGCAAAATTGTAGATTCAATCCCAACCTCTGATACTGTTGCTGGGAGTTTTGCTTTGTATCTTCCAACGAAATTTGATGAAAAGCAAAAATGGCCGGTAATTTTCGTTTTTGATCCTCAAGGTAGGGGAAGGGCCACTGCACAACTTTTTAGAACAATAGCAGAGAAACAGTCTTACGTTATTGCCTCCTCTAATCTGAATTTGAAAAAGGACTCTCTAAAAAATAACATTACCAGGGTAAATTCATTTATCCGCCAGGTTGATGGCATGTTGTCTATTGATAGGCAGCAGGTTTATATTGCCGGCCTATCAGAGGGAGGGCAGTTAGCTGCGGCACTACCTTTTGTATACAATAATATTTCGGGAGTGTTAGCGATTGAAAATGCCTGGTTGAATACTGAATATTTGAATACAACCAATAAGTTTATGTTTAGTGCTATAGCCTGTGACGAGAGAAATACAATGCACGTTTTAAAGGAAATAGAAGCTTATTTAGATAAAGAAAATTACCCAACAGAGATGCATTTCTATACTTGTGAAGATAAAGTAGAATGGCCTGATACCTATGTAATTCAGAATGCGGTGGCTGGATTCACTTTAAATGCGATGAAAGAAGGTAAAAGACCTGAAGATTTAGAATTACTAGAGCAGCTTTATAATAATGAAGTAGAATATGCTCAAGTTCTGAGGCGTACTCGTAATTACTACCGTGCGTTTGAAAAACTGAAGCAAATTGAAGATAAATATGAGGATTTTAGTCTCGACGCAGATTTAAGTGATGAAATAAAGAATATTAGGCGGAATAAGGCTTTCAGAAAACAAAGACGAGATTATCGCAATGCTATCGCATCGGAAAATGCTAAGCGAGAGGAATTTATTTATTATATGGATTCCGATGTGGTGACTTCAAATTTTGAAAACATTGGTTGGTGGGCTGCCCAGGTGGAAGAATTAAAAGAAAATGAAGAAAAATTTACTGGGCCAAAGCAAAAAAAGGCCAGTAGGCTATTAGGCTTCCTGGATAATCTTAGTGAAACTTACTACAACAATTATGTAAATTCCCGGGCTAATGCCAGATCAAAAGTATTTGTGAGTATTCTTCGCACCATTTTCGATAAGAAAGATCCTGAAGCATACCTTAATATCATTAAAATTGCCGGCCACGATGGAGATCATCAAACAGCACTACTATATCTTGAAGATTTGCTTAAGACGGGCTTTAACGATATGGAGGCATTATATGACATTGAGGGAATTTTAGATCTTAAACTAAGTAAAGCATATAATGAGAAGATCAGGGAATATCTTGGGGAAGCAAAATATTATAAAGCTGATAGTTAGTCTGAAATTGTTTTTTCTATTTTTCTTAATGCTATCTGTTTCAGCCATTGCTCAGAAAAAAACTGTGGAGGAATTTCAGCGGGATATGAATGAAAAATTTAATGATCCCGAACGTACTCCGCTTTCAAAAAATGAATTAGCTGAATTTGAAAGCCTGGAATTTTTTGAAATTGATTCAGATTTTAAAGTGAAAGCTCGTTTCGTAAGAACACCTGCTGAAGCTCCTTTTAAAATGCAAACTACTACAAATAGAAAGCCTGTTTATCTGAAATATGGAGAATTATATTTTAGCATTAAAGGAAAAGATTTTCAATTGAATCTTTATCAAAATCAAAAGCTAATCCTGGATCCCGAATATTATGATTACCTGTTTCTACCTTTTACAGATCTTACCAATGGCGAAACCACCTACTCCGGCGGACGGTATTTAGACTTAAGGATACCGGAGGGTGATTCCATTTTTTTAAATTTTAATAAAGCATATAATCCTTACTGTGCTTATAGTGGTGATTATTCATGTCCCATAGTTCCTGCTGAAAATGACCTGAAAATTGCTATTTCAGCAGGAGTTAAATTTTAAATTCTGATTATAGCGTTATAAAGAAACTTAATTTATAAAAGTCATTAGGTGCAGAGCGATCATCTTCGTCAGCTAAATTACTTCCGAAAGAAAAGCGCATACCCGCATTTCCCTTTTGAAATTGAAGCTAGGGACCTAACCAAACATAATAATCTGCACGGTCTACATTTCCGCCGCCATTAACATTTCCTCCGTCCAAAAAAAGTTCTTCAAAATGGCCTCCAAAAGAGAAAAAATCAGAAGCTTTGTAACCAAAGTTGGCCCAATAGTGAACATAGTTTAAGGTTGATTCACCTGCAAGTTCAGTTCCGTCTCTTAAGGATGCGTAATAACCAAAATAGAATTGTCCTTCGAGATATTCTGAATCATAGTTTACAGTAAGATTTGGCACAATTCCATCGCCAATTATTCCACGTTGATCACCTGCTCCGCTGGAAAGTAAATTACCCATAGTAAAACCTAGCTGTGGGTTAATATCAAAATTTCCCAAGCTTCGGTTATAACCAATACCAAACTCAGTCCATTGACCCCAAGCCGAGCCGGTTCCCGCACCCCATTGTATTCCGTAAACGGTAAAGGCATCGGTATCGGTAAATTGATAAGATAAACTCATCATAGGGTTAAAACCAAAAAGGCATCGTGATTAAGACTTAAATTTGCTCCAATTTTGTCAATTGTTTCATCTTGTTGGGCCGTTGAATTTTGATTCCATAAAAGAGCGCCAAAGAATAAAACCAGAATTGTTTGTTTTTTTAGCATGTTGTAATTTTTAAGTTGTTACATAAATTTAATTTTGTGTGGTTTTGTAATTTGGTTTAATTATAATTATCAATCATTTGCCGTTCCGAATTCAGCATAGGCATCCATGCCGTGTTCGTGAACGTCCAGTCCTTCGGTTTCTTCTTTTTCTTCCATTCTTAAGCCCATAGTTGCTTTAATAATGGAGAGTATTACAAATGCAGAAATACAACAGAACGCACCAATTATTCCCACGCCCGCCAGTTGGGTAAGTAATTGATCAAAACCGGCCATACTTCCAAAGATTCCTACGGCAAGTGTACCCCAAATTCCGCAAGCAAGGTGTACAGCTACTGCGCCAACAGGATCATCCAGTTTTAGTCTATCAATAAGCGAAACACCAAAGACAATAACTCCTCCGGCTACTAAACCAATAAGAACTGCATCAGAAGGAGACATAAGATCTGCACCTGCAGTAATTCCAACCAGTCCACCTAGAATTCCGTTTAGGAACATAGTCAGATCGTAATTCTTATAAGCGATGGTTGAGACTAAGAATGCTGAAATACCACCGGCCGCTGCAGCCAGGCAAGTAGTTACTAGAGTAATAGAAGTTAAAGAAGGATCAGCAGAAAGAACTGAGCCTCCGTTAAACCCGAACCAACCTAACCAAAGAATAAAAACACCTGCTGTTGCCAAAGGAATATTATGTCCAGGAATTGCATGAGACTGTCCATCTTTTCCAAATTTACCTAAGCGAGCTCCCAGTAAATAGATAGCTATCAAAGCTCCCCATCCACCTACTGAATGAACCAGGGTAGAACCGGCAAAATCGTAAAAACCAATCCCGTCTAAGAATCCGCCGCCCCATTTCCAGGAACCTACAATGGGATAAATAATCGTGATATAGATCACAGAGAAAATCATGAAACTTCCCAGTTTTATTCGTTCTGCAACGGCCCCGGAAACTATAGTAGCCGCGGTTGCCGCAAACATACCCTG
>DATFJA010000234.1:0-3953 GCA_035269545.1 Salegentibacter sp. | reverse complement strand
TGATAGTAGTCTTCAGAATATTGTAAGATCAAACCTTCGGCATTATATGCGCTAAAGATTGATTCGGCGAAGAAGGCGGTGGTAGCATAGATCACCAGGCTAAAAGCAAAATTGAAATATATAGCCTGTGGAATAAGCGTTTTTACCGCGTGAATTCGGTTTGCGCCCAAATGCTGGGAAACAATAGCAGAAATAGCGGTTTTTGTTTGAGCTACGATCCAAATAATTGCTGAAAGAAAAGATCCCACGATCCCCGCGGCGGCCAGAGCTTCAACCGAGTTTTTTTCTACATTTCCAATTACTGCGATATCCGTAAGCGAGATCAACGGCTCTGCAATTCCGGCAATAATTGCGGGAATGGCAATTCGGTTTATATTTTTAAAACTAACAGAAGATTCCAATAGCAATTATTTTCAGCAGCAAATATAGAATGCTTTATTGTAAAGCCTCATCGCAAGACTTATTTCTTAAGGGTTTTTCTTAATTTCCGTTGGCAGAACTTGCTAAAAGTTTTTCGTAGCAGTGAAAAGGATGTTCATTTTTATGCGGAAAATAGACATCACCAAGTTTGGTGTATCCACGGGCTTCATAGAATTTTTGATTGCGTGTGTTTTTACTGAATGTATCTAACCTTATGGAAGTAAAATTCTTGTTTTTAGCGAATTCTTCAGCAAAATCCATCATTTTCCTGGCGTATCCCTTTCCCCAGTATTCTGGGTGTGTGGCCAGCCTGTGAACATAAAGATTATTGTCGGTTTTGCTAAGCCAGTCTATATTGCGATACACTTCATCCATATTAGGAGTAAGGACTATAATGGCGATAATCATATTTTCTTGCTCAAAAACATATAATTCTTGTTTCTCAATATCTTTTTGAAGTTTTTCTCGAGAAGGATAATGTTTATTCCATTGAAAAATATTTTGCTGTTGAAGCGCTTTAGCACAGGCTTCGGTTAGTTTCTTGATCTCACTGAGATCATTTAGTTTAGCTTTTCTAATCATTTTTTAGTCAACAATAATAAATAAAAGTTATCTGTTGGAATTTACAGAAAATTATTACATTTGCCTTCCAATTGGGGGATTAGCTCAGCTGGCTAGAGCGTTTGGCTGGCAGCCAAAAGGTCATCGGTTCGACTCCGATATTCTCCACAAAACCACCGTTTTTCACGGTGGTTTTTTTATTTCTAAACTTTTTCATTTTCAAAATATTGAGAGCTGGCTAGTGCGTCCCGATGCAAGATCGCGAAGTTTCCGAAGTAAATTCGGAACAGGCTATCGGTTCCCCCGAAATCGGGTCGATATTCTCCACAAATCCACCTTAACGGTGGTTTTTTTATTTCCGAACTTTTTCATTTTCAAAATATTGAAAGCCGGCTAGTGTGTCCCAATGCAAGATCGGGAAGGCCAAATAAAATTTACTCTACAATGCTACCCAATAAGACATAGAAAAAGAAGTTGACTTAAAAGGTCACATTTCGTCAAGCTGAACTTGTTTCAGACTTTATCCCGATTTTGCTTCGGGATTCTAACATGTTTAGATTATCAAAATATTAGATTCTGAACTAAATTCAGAATGACGGTTACTTAAAAAAACGGTCTTGAAATTAGTTCAAGACCGTTTAGTATAAATATTCTTTTAAAAAGCTTAAGAATCAGCTTCGTCGTTATCTATGTATTCGTCTTTTAGATCCTGAACGCTGGCTGCAAGAAACTCTGATGTTCTATTCAACACGTGTTGAAATTCTTTAGTTAATTCATCTTTATTCCAGGGGTGAGAAATTCCAAAAACGTGATCGGCATTTTCAACTAAAAGTAATTTTGAAATCGCACTCCATTCAAATAAATTCCCGGCATCAGCAATAGAAACCGTGGTGTCGTTACTTCCGTGAGCAATAAAATGAGGGATATCTAGCTTTTTGGTTGATTTTTGAATATTCAAACGTTCCCTGTTTTCTCTAAAGTTCTTGTAGAATTGGTAATGATGAGGTAATTGTTGCCCGGTACGGGTGTTTTTTATGTATTGCACGCCTTTTTTCTCCCAGGCTTCCAGTTCTTTTTCTTTTGGAAAACGCGAAGCAAAATCACTTACCGCGGCAAGGGTAATGAGCTTATTGATTCTCTCTTCTTCAGCAGCTTTTATAATTGCAATGCCGCCACCTCGGGAATGCCCAATCAGGTTAATACTCTTTACATCTATTTGCTGAGCCTGGTCAAAATCTGGGGTTAGAACCCAGTCTATTAACGTTTGGAGGTCGTCTAACTCTTTTATATAATTATTATCTCCAAAGGCTTCGATATTTAAAAATTCAGTTGGATTATCTGGTGAAGTACCATTATGAGAAAAATTAAATTTCACAAAAAAGTAGCCTTTTTCGGCATAAAATTCTCCCATTTTATCCCAGGCACCCCAATCTTTAAAGCCTTTATAACCGTGGCAAAAAATCACGATTGGTTTTGGTTTTTTATCGTCCTTAAAAATTAGATCAATTAAGATTGGTTTATTGTGTTTTCCATCAATCTGGAGATTGGTTCTTTTAGTAATTTCCATAGGTTTTTAAATTTCTTTTTCTGTAAAAGGAATTTCAGGATCGCAAATTTCGGTAATTAGTTTTTTCAATTCTACCTCAAATGCTTCAAGAATTTCCCTGGTTATAGCTGTTTCTTTATTTTTTGTTCTTGGTTTATCCTTCTTCCCGAATTTCAGGAATCCGCTTTTTAAATTTTTAAAAGAAATTATTCCTGCTTCTACGGGAAAATCCAGCGAATTTTGATCTTGCATCATTTTCGTGTACGCCAATACCTGGAAACTTTTGCTGTATTTATCGTAATCTGAAGCGAGATCTGCCCAATCTACAATTTCAATTTTGTCCTGGGTTACCTTTCCCGTTTTATAGTCAATAATTCTGGTGATACCGTTAGTATTTTCTACCCGATCCACTTTTCCACGCATAAATATCGGAAAATCAAGATTCTCTATCTTAATTTCAGATTTTAAATTTTCCTCAATTTTCAAGATTTTAACTTCTTCGGTTTTGAGTCGGTCTAATTCCAGGTTTAAAAAGTTTCGGAGATAGCGTTTGGCCACTTCATAAATCAACAGGTTTTTGCCCTGGTTTACCGGCCCGTTCATATAAGATTTTTTAAACTGAAGCGTGATCTCCTCTTCAATCTTTGCTTTAAAAGCTTTAATATCTTCTGCAGTGAGCAGTTTATTCTCCAGCGGTTTGTAGAAATTTTCGAGACTATCGTGTACTACCGTCCCCAGCGTGTTGTAAGCTACCGTTTCCTCCACTTCTTGGCTATCACGAACACCTAGTACGTACTGCCTGTAAAAATCTAGCGGATTTCTGATGTATGAAGTTAAGGCTGAAGGAGAGAAACCGTAGGCAGCGAGCGACTTTATTTTCTCCATAATCTGCGGGGTTTTTTTAACCTTCCGAAGTTCATTTTTAATTGCCGGAACTTTAGGGCTCACCATAGCATGCCTGAGCTGATGCGCCGGTTGTTTTTCAATTTCCAGTTGAGTAAGAAACCTGCTTTTTTCTCCGGAATTTAACCCGTCGGTTTCTGTGTTGTAAAGCAAATGTACATTTTGGGCGCGTTGCAAAAGCCGGTAAAAGTGATAGGTGTAAACTGCGTCTTTTTCTTTGTAAGTGGGGAGTTTGTAGTTTTGTTTCAGGTCGAAAGGAATAAAGGAACTACCCGACTTTCCGGAAGGTAAAACGCCCTCGTTTACCGAGCAAATAACGATATTTTTAAAATCTAAGGCACGCGACTCCAGCATTCCCATAAGCTGTAAACCTTTAAAAGGTCTTCCCTGGAAATCCAGGCTTTGGGTACTCATTATTTCTTTATAAAACTGGTACAGTGATTTAATACTTTTTAAATGCGGATAAGCTTCGTTCAGGTTTTCCAGCTTGTTAAATAGCACGTGAAAATGATACAGGAACTCT
>DATFJA010000233.1:0-4036 GCA_035269545.1 Salegentibacter sp. | reverse complement strand
GGTGATGCCACCTTTAAGCCTTATGACCAACGGTATTGAATTTGCCGATAAAAAATGGGTACTACGTGATGGTATTGAGGAAGCAGAAGGTGTTACCGCTATTGAGGAAGTGGCGATTGGCTACGGCGCTTTAATAGAAGCTTTCCTGGATTTTCTTATTATTGGTTTTACTATTTTTTTGGTCATAAAAGTGATGAATCGTTTTAGAACTAAAGCCGAAAACCCTGACGACAAGCGGGAAGTGACTCCAAAAGATATTGAGCTTTTATCGAAGATGAACCATTTAATGGAGGAGCAAAACCAGTTGCTTAAAAAGAATTTTTCGAATAAAGATTAATCTATTTAACGCGGTCTACCTGGCCGCGTTGTTTTTTATCCTGGCCTACAATCCCATACTCAAAAGTATAACCATCTTTATTGGTGGTTAAGATCTTCATATGAATGGGTTTTTCTTCAGCCATACTCTTTGGATTTAGATTTTTAAGAATATACTCGCAGTCGTTTATCCATCTAACCGATGAGGTGTCTGATTTCCCCTGGAATTTATCAATTTCTATAGAATCGTTCCTTATGAAGGTAGAAGTGGCTAATTCGCCGTTTAAATAGGTTTTATACTCAAATGTGCCGGTTTTAAAATCGGTACAGTTTCTTTCCGGTTCAAAACAGCCTGTAAAAATAAAAACCAGGCTTAATATTAGTAAAAGCTTCTTCATTATTGCAATTCTTTTTGAAATGCAAAATAAACCTATTTTCCCCGGACTGTCAATTTTCAAAGGCCTCAAAAGTGCCATCTTCATAAAAAATAACAATTCTTCTAATGGGTTTACTTTTTCCTTGCTGCGGAAAAGGAAATGGTATCTCATTTCTCTCAGATGCTTCTTGCTCTTGTGGAAGAGGAGCTATACCAACTTCTTCTTTCGCCTCAGTTGGAGGGGTAGGTTTTTCTGAAGCAGGAAAACTTCCTTTTCCATTCAATAACCAATATAATTCTACCTCTGGAAAAGACTTCACGATCTTCATTACAAAGTCTAAACTTGGCTTGTTTCTACCAGATAAAATATGCGAAATGGAGGAGCGGCCTACCTCAATTTTATCGGCAAAACCGGCGGCCGATAATTCATAAAATTCCAGTATTCTATGCAGCCTTTTAGAAAAATCCTCCGTGTTCACCATTGTAAATTATATAATGCAAAATTGCTATTTACAAATGTAATCAAACCTCTATTAGCCACCAAATTACAATTGTAATTAATTAAATACACATAAATAATAGCTTTATTTTAGCATTCGTAAACAACTAAAAACAAGATGTATAAGTATTAAAAATAAGCGTATAGGATATATTCCAATTAGGTAGTTATTCAGAACGTTTCGGTGTTTACAATTGTAACTAACAAAAGTAAATTTTAGTGTTTACAATTGTGAAATTTGTATTGTTTACTTTTGTAAACATGGAAGAAACAGGATTAATTAAAGCTCTTTTTGAGGATTATGACTCATTTAAAAATCAGGGTATTTCAGGTAGGTATATTCGCCAAACCGATATCCAGGTTTTGCTGGATAATTTAGGAACTGAATTTTCACTAAAAGAAATTGGAGCATCGGTTTTAGGAAAACCTATTCATAGTATTCAATTTGGTAATGGCTCGATTAGAATTCTTGCCTGGTCACAAATGCACGGAAATGAATCTACCACCACCAAAGCCGTTTTTGATCTCCTTAATTATTTAAGTATACATAAAGAAGAATCTTTAGTACAATCTATTTTAAATAATTGCAGTCTTTGTATTATCCCGATGTTGAATCCCGACGGAGCGGAAGCTTATACTCGCGTAAACGCTAATAAAATAGACCTAAACAGGGATGCTCAAAATTTAAGTCAGCCTGAAAGCAGGATTCTAAATCAGCTTTTTAAAAGTTTTAAACCTGATTTCTGTCTTAATCTACACGATCAACGAACTATTTTTAGTGCAGGAATTAGACCGGAGCCCGCGGTTTTATCTTTTTTGACGCCTTCTATGGATAAGGACAGGCAAATCTTTCCTTCCCGAATTAAAAGCATGCAGCTTATCGCTAAACTAGCTCAGGATCTTTCTGAATTATTGTCTGGAAAAATAGGAAGGTATGATGATGGTTTTAATATAAATTGTACAGGAGATACCTTTCAAAGTACAAAAACACCTACCATTCTTTTTGAGGCAGGTCATTTTCCCGGAGATTATGAGCGAGAAGAAACCAGAAGATATGTCTTTTTATCCCTAATTTCGGTCTTGAAGTCTATAAGTGAGCGTAGTTTTGAAACAATAGCTTACCAGGAATACCAGGAAATTCCTGAAAATGAAAAATTGTTCAATGATATTATTTTGAGGGGAGCGAATTCAGAAAATGGAGTGGTGGATATAGCTATTCAATATAAGGAAATCCTAAAAGATGGAAAATTGGCCTTTTTACCGAAAATTGAAAAAATAGCACCTAAAATTCACAAGTTCTCACACAAAGAAATTTTTTGTGAGAATAAAAAAATAGCAATTAACAACGAATATAAACTTACCGAAAACGTTGTAGTTAACAAAATAGTCTTAAATGATGTCGAATTAACTCTTAAATGTGAATAATTCTCAAAAACCTTAGCAATAATTCAAGGATTTTGTATTAATTTTGAATTTCATATAAATAAAGAAGTTTAAGAAAATGGCCAAGTTTAAATTAGACGAAACAGATCACCAAATTCTCGATATGTTGATTGAGAATACAAGGACCCCATTCACCGATATCGCGAAAAAGCTTTTAATCTCAGCTGGAACTGTACATGTGCGCGTTAAGAAGATGGAAGAAGCAGGAATCATTAAAGGTTCTTCGTTAACCCTTGATTATAAAAAATTAGGATATGCGTTTATCGCCTACGTAGGCGTATTCCTTAAAAATACCTCACAAACTAAATTTGTTTTAGAGCGTATTAATGAGATTCCTTTTGTTACTGTAGCACACGTTACTACGGGTAAATTTAACGTCTTCTGTAAGATTAGAGCGCGCAATACGCAACACGCTAAAGAAGTAATCTTCCAATTAGATGATATTGAAGGAGTTTACAGAACAGAAACTATGATCTCTTTAGAAGAAAGCTTAAACGATAAAAAACGCTTAATGCATTCTATTTTTCAGGATATGTAAACAGTCCTAAACTTATTATAAAAACCCTTTAGGCTTACGTGTTTAAAGGGTTTTTTTATAACTTTAAAATAAATCTTAATCAACTAAATTTTATTATGCACAGAGAACCAAAACTAGAACGTTTTAATGAGAGCGTACTTTCAAAATATCAGGTTTATAACAGTATATTTTTAACGCTGCCTTTTGACGATATTAGTAAAACAGGATCGCTGCTGCCTCTTTTTCAGGAAATTTGCGAAGCGGGCTTTAAGGACAACAAAAACCCTTCAGAAATTATTGAAAATTTCTTCAGTAAATATCAGGATGATCCTTCAGAAGAAGACCAGATCAGTTTACTTTTCAGATTCATTCAGTATATTGAAAGACAGGTTGTGCTTTTTGATGCTATTGAAGATGCCTCTTTTACTACAGTGAATAATATGGATGGTCGTGGTACCCTTAGAAACGTTAAGGAAGAAGCCGAAGCTAAAGACAAAGTACCACAGCTTCGTGAATATCTTAAACGTTTTAATGTGAGGCCAACTTTAACTGCTCACCCTACACAATTCTACCCGGGTGCAGTTTTGGGAATTATAACCGATTTAGATAAGGCTGTTCAAAAAAATGATATCACCCTTATCAAAAAGCTTTTAGCGCAACTTGGAAAAACACCATTTTTCAAAAAAGAAAAACCAACCCCTTATGATGAGGCTGTAAGCCTTATCTGGTATTTTGAAAATGTATTTTACCAAAGTGTAAGTAAGATTTATAACTATATTCAGCAGAATATTTTTGATGGGGAAGATATAGGCAACCAGGTTATTAATTTAGGATTCTGGCCAGGGGGAGATCGTGATGGAAACCCGTTTGTGACTACAGAAATTAC
>DATFJA010000232.1:0-2233 GCA_035269545.1 Salegentibacter sp. | reverse complement strand
ATCGGTTAACCTACCTTCGTCCAGCACTTGCAATAAGATATTGAAAGTATCTGGGTGCGCTTTTTCAATTTCATCCAAAAGTACCACAGAGTAAGGTTTTCTACGCACAGCTTCGGTAAGCTGTCCACCTTCATCGTAACCAACATATCCCGGAGGCGCTCCTACCAAACGACTCACCGAATGTCTTTCCTGGTATTCGCTCATATCAATACGCGTCATTGCAGACTCATCATCAAATAAGTATTCTGCAAGGGCTTTAGCCAGCTCGGTTTTTCCAACCCCGGTTGTACCAAGAAATAAGAAGGAACCAATTGGTCTTTTTTGATCCTGTAAACCGGCGCGACTTCTTCTCACTGCATCACTTACTGCGATTATAGCCTCGTTTTGCCCAACCACACGTTTATGTAACTCATCTTCCAATCTCAATAATTTTTCACGGTCGGTTTGTAGCATTTTGGTTACCGGAATTCCGGTCCATTTAGCTACTACTTCAGCGATATCTTCATTGGTTACTTCTTCCTGGATCAGGGATTTTTCATTTTGATTCTCGGCTACGGTTTTTTGCAGTTCTTCCAGTTTTTCCTGGGCTTCTTTTATTTTTCCGTAGCGAATTTCGGCTACTTTCCCATAGTCACCTTCACGCTCGGCACGTTCAGCTTCCGCTTTAAAGTTTTCAATATCAGATTTTAAATTCTGAATATTGTCTACCACACCCTTTTCATTCTGCCAGCGCGCGTGCAACTCGTTTCTGTCTTCTTTTAAATTGGCCAATTCGGCTCGAAGCACTTTTAATTTGGCTTCATCTTTTTCCCGCTTTATCGCTTCAATTTCAATCTCCAGCTGCATTATTCGCCTGTCTAGAACATCCAGTTCCTCAGGTTTAGAATTGATCTCCATACGTAGTTTAGAAGCTGCTTCATCCATTAAGTCTATGGCTTTATCTGGTAGAAATCGGTTTGTAATATATCGCTGAGATAGTTCTACCGCTGCGATAATGGCCTCATCTTTAATTCTAACTTTATGGTGAGTTTCATATTTTTCTTTAATTCCGCGTAAAATAGAAATAGCACTTTCGGTATCTGGTTCATCTACCACTACTTTTTGAAACCTTCTTTCCAGCGCTTTATCTTTTTCAAAATATTTTTGATATTCATCCAGGGTAGTGGCGCCAATTGCACGTAATTCACCACGAGCCAAAGCAGGTTTTAAAATATTCGCTGCATCCATGGCACCCTGGCCGCCACCGGCACCTACCAGTGTATGGATTTCATCTATAAAAAGTACAATATTACCATCACTGGATGTTACTTCTTTAATCACTGCTTTTAGCCGTTCTTCAAATTCACCTTTATATTTTGCGCCTGCAATAAGGGCGCCCATATCAAGATTATAAATCACCTTATCTTTAAGGTTATCTGGAACATCGCCGGCAATAATTCTATGCGCTAAACCTTCTGCAATGGCTGTTTTACCTGTTCCCGGTTCTCCAACTAACATAGGGTTGTTTTTGGTTCTTCGGGAAAGGATTTGTAAAATTCTACGAATTTCTTCATCGCGACCAATTACAGGATCTAATTTTCCCTCTTCGGCCATTCGGTTTAAATTGTTGGCGTATTTATCTAAAGAGTTATAGGTTTCCTCTGCACTTTGAGAAGTCACCCGGTCTCCCTTACGCAATTCTTCAATCGCTGCTTTTAAGGATTTTTCAGTTGCTCCCTGATCTTTTAATATCTGAGCTACTTTGCTTGAAGATTTAAAAATAGCCAGGATAAGATGTTCAATAGAAACATACTCATCATTCATCTTTTTAGCAATAGTGGAAGCTTCGTTGACTGCTTTCCCAGCCTCACGGGAGAGAACGATATCACCGCCGCTAACCTTAGGAAAACTTTGTAAGGTTTTATCAAGAATATCGTTAAAGAGAGCTACATTAATGTTTAGTTTTTTCAACAAAAAAGGAGCTACATTTTCGTCAACAATACTTATTGCCTTAAAAATATGCTCGTTTTCAATTTGCTGATGCCCCATCTCCTGAGCAAGCTGCTGTGCCTGCTGGATGGCTTCTTGTGATTTTATGGTAAAGTTGTTAAAGTTCATAGTTGTGTTTTTTTGAAAATTAAAGCAATTGATATACCATTAAAATATTAAGACAAATTGACTGGTTTTGTTCTGAAATTAACGCCAAATTGACATTCAGGTTAAAATTTGTAAAAATAATTTTGATTTGGGAAGT
>DATFJA010000231.1:0-3906 GCA_035269545.1 Salegentibacter sp. | reverse complement strand
GCTATTTTTGAGCACCTATCGGCTAAACTTCCTATTAGTAGACTGCAGCGAGATCTTACTGATAGTACAGTTTTAAGGAATATTGGCGTACCTATGGGCCACACCAGTATCGCTTTTAAAAGTACGCTTAAGGGTCTTGGTAAATTATTGCTGAATGAAGAAAAACTAAATGCTGATCTTGAAGCTAACTGGGCGGTTGTAGCTGAAGCAATCCAAACAATTTTGCGTAGAGAAGGATTTAAAAATCCGTACGAGACGCTTAAAGGTCTCACCAGAACCAATGAGAAGATCAATAAAAAGAGCATTGCCGATTTTATTGAAACTCTAGAAGTTTCTGAAGCAGTAAAAGAAGAACTTAAAAAAATAACCCCGCAAAATTATACGGGAATCTAAACTAAAAGAGGTTGTTTGAAACGCTTTAGACGTCACCCTGAATTTATTTCAGGGTCTAATTCTAATAAACTTAGAATCTGAAACAAGTTCAGATTGACGATTCATTTCAAACAACCTATTCAATAAATAATATTTAAAAACTATTCTCCTATTTCGGAGTTAAACATACCGGTAATTCCTTTTAAGCCTTCTACATCTAAGTCGCCTTCATTTAGCGATTTCATTAATTCCATCAATTTCTGCGGATTCATATCGTCACCAAGTACACGAGCTACTCCAACTCCTTTCGTATCATCATAGCCGTACACAATAATTTCATCTATCGCGTCTTCAGCTCCGGTAAAATATATTTCTGCTTTACGATTATTTGAACCGTATTTCATTAAAAGCTGGTACTTTTCATCTTTTAGAATTTCGGCCAACTTAATCTTCTCGGCTTCATATTCTTCCTTACTCTGTTTTACTGGTAAAGCCAAAAGATTTATTTTCTTTACAGTTTTAAGTGTGGCTTTTTGATTATCATCCAGCTCTTCTGTATTAGTGAACATGCTTGTAGGCACATCTACTGCAATGAATTTGCTATCCTGTTGATTTTCTACGTAATATTCCTGTAAACTAGGTTCACCCGCACAAGAAAAAAGCGCAGTGGTAGCTAATGCTAAACCTAAAATTTTTATTGATTTCATTTTTATTGATTTATAAGTTATACTAAGATTTATTTTCTACGTTTTCAAGCTCTTCAGCACCCGGAATCTTCAGGTCTGAGGTTAATCGTGATAACTGGGAGAGGTCTATTTCGCCGGTAATACTTAAGATAACTGAAATTGATTCTCCTTCTTTTTCACCTTCCATAAACATAAAAAGTTCGCTTACGTAATTGTCACGTTTGCCACTTTTTGAATAGAAGCGAATGTTCTTACCATCTTCCTTAACTCGCATTAACTGCTCTAAATTATTAGAATTCAAATAAGAATCTACGTCCTTTTGCATTTCGTTTCTTACAGAAGCTGTGGTACTGGTAAACATTTTTATTTGATCCAGGTTTTCTATCAGTTTCAGGTATTCCCTGGCTTCCGGATTGTCTTCGCTTAAATCTACTTTGGCAAGCATTTTAAACATTTTACTTGTCATTACCATAGCATCAACATCTTTCATGTTTTCATACTTGGCAAAGGACTGGGCCTGGCTTATTATTGGCAATAAGCCAATAATAACAATTAGTGCTATCTTTCTCATGGGTTATTCGGTTTTTATAAATTTATTTTTGGTGTTATTAAATTCTTTCAAGTAAATAAGGTCTTCTTTTCCCTCGTTCATTAATTCGGAAACCATTTTAAGCGCTTCCATACTTTTTTGTAATGCTTCTTCTTTATCCTGTATTGTACCAAGATCGCTATCCCTCATTTCCAAAGGTTTATTTTGAAAAAAGAAAAGTCCAACTACTAAAATCACACTTGCTGCAATAGCCGTCCAGAGATATCTATTATCTTGCTTATTAGAAGGCAATTGTATTTCTCTTTTGTAGCTTTTGTTATTCTCATTTTCAGAAAACCCAAAAATTAGCTGATAAGGTTTTAAGCTTGCGTGCACTTCATTTCTTCTAAAGAAGTCGCGAAGTTTTTTTTCTTCAGCCAGGCTTGTTTCACCAGCCTCATATTTCTCCAGTAAATCTTTAATTTTTTGCAATTCCATAATTATGCTTGTTTGTTAAGCTCTCACGTATTTTTTTTCTTGCTCTAGATAATGCTACTCTTACGGCAGTACTTTTCATTTTAGTTATTTTCATAATCTCTTCAAATTCTAACTGCTCAATATCACGAAGTTGAAAGACGATTTTTTGCTGTTCCGGTAATTGAGATACAATTTCATCTATCCACTTTAATTCATCCTTAACTTCTAGTCCCCTTTGTGGGGAAATTGAATTGTTTTCATAATTCTGGTGAACAATTCTTAAATTACTATTCTTTTTCGCCTTTAATTCATCTAAACAGTAGTTTTTTGTCACTGTCATTGCAAAAGCTTCAAAATTGGTATAATCCTTGAACTTATGTTTTCGATTCCACAATTTTAGGATCACATCCTGGGTAGCGTCTTCTGCCGCTTCTTTAGAAATAAGCAGTCGCAATGCAAGCCGGTACATTTTATCTTTTACCGGGTTTATTTTTTCCAGGAAGCCTTGTTGTTTCATTAATGGTTGGTTTAATAGCCTTCTTATCTTTTAAACGATTAACGATAATATTTGTTACAATAGGATTTTGAATTTAATTTATTGTGGGTATTTTTAGCAAACTAAAACAAACTTAATATTTATGAAGCTTAACAAACTAATTTTACTTTTATTCTTGTCTGCCGGAATTTTAAGCTCCTGCTCTAAAGATGATGATGATGAACGTTTTCCTGTAGTGAAAGGTGGAGAAGAACCTGGGGAAACCCCTAATTTAGAAATTGAAAATTATCTATATGATGCGATGAGCATCTATTATGTATATGAAGCCGATGTTGCTGAACTTGGTGAAAACTTTTTTGATACCGAAGCTGAAAAAAATGAATGGTTAGCCAGTTTTGACTCACCGGAAGATCTTTTTAGAAACGGTTTAAAAGTTCCTGCACCAAAAGATCGATTTAGTTTTATAATTGATGACTATACTGTTTTGGAAAATAGCCAAAGTGGAATAAGCACCACAACCGGTATGGATTATGGTTTGGTAAGGATTGGAGATAATGGTGTGTTAGCCTATGTACGGTATGTAATTCCTGGAAGCCCTGCAGATGAAGCAGGAGTAACCCGTGGCGTACTTTTTACCGATATTGATGGAGAATCAATGACGCTTGATAATTATCAATCTCTCTTAGGAAGGGATGGCTACGAAATAAGCGTAGCTCAAATTAATAATGAGACAAACACAATTAGTAATACGGGTGAAACTATAGCCTTAACCAGGGAACAAATTACCGAAAACCCTGTCTTAGTTTCTAAAACACTGGATGTAGATGGTATTAATGTAGGATACCTTATGTATAATAGCTTTACTGCAGATTTTGATGATGAGTTAAATACTGCATTTGGTGAATTGAAAGCGGAAGGTGTACAGGAATTAGTTTTAGACCTTAGGTATAACGGCGGTGGTTCTGTAGAAAGTGCAGTAGACCTTTCCAGCATGATTACAGGGCAGTTTGAAGGCGAAATATTCTCAAAACAATCCTGGAACGACTTATTACAAAGCCAGTTTACACAAGAACAATTGGTAGATAGGTTTAATGATAAGATTAGAACTGGAGAATTGATTAATAGTCTTGGCCTTAGTAAAGTTTATATAATAGGTACAGGTTCTACTGCATCAGCCAGCGAGTTGGTAATGAATGGTCTTGCTCCATATATAGAAGTGGTACACGTAGGATCTTCTACTGTTGGTAAATTTCAGGCGGCAGCTCCTTTGTATGATTCTCCAAATTATACCAGGGAAAACCGTAATCCAAATCATAAATACGTTATTCAGCCATTGATTTATGAAT
>DATFJA010000230.1:0-13567 GCA_035269545.1 Salegentibacter sp. | reverse complement strand
ACTTTCAGAACCTCCGTTGGTAACATAACCCCAATAATCTTTTGGCTGCGCTCTAAATAGCCTGGCGAAGAAAGCCACTACTTCCTTTTCCATCTGGTGTGTTTGCACTTTCCAGGTTCCTTCTTCAAAAGGATCACCAAGATTATTAATTGGATACTGCAAAAATGGGGTTAGCTCAGAATAATCGAAGTCTTTAGACACAGGATAGCCCAGAAAGCTATCCCGGGAGTTTCCCAGGCTTTCCTTCAAATTCTCCAATCTTTCCCTGTCTTTTTCTGCTAAATTTCGCTTAGTCACCGCCATTGTTCTGGTTTTGAAAATTTGCGCGAAAGTAGTTATTCTCTAACAGATGCCATTATTATTGGAATAAAATTAGTGTAAAATCATTTTCTCATCTAATTATTAAAGATCTTTCAAACTCTAAGTCTTTAGATCATGCTGCTAATGAAGTAAACTACTTAAGAGCAAGCTCACGAAGCATTATGATTGGAAAGTACAATTTGATTTCGAGGCATCCCGACTATTCGGGACGGAGCATTTCATCTCGATTATCGAGTAAATAACTTTATTTGTTTAAGCTTAAAAAACCTTCAAAACCTGTTGTATTAAACGAAAATAACTAAAGGATTTTATGGGTTGATTTCTGTGAGGTAAACTGGTAAGAAAGAGTTTGCAAATCGTAATTTAATTGTAATTTTATTTTATGATAAAAGCGGTAATAATTGACGATGAAATAAACGCCCAAAACTTGTTGGAAAAAACCCTTAACAGGTATTTTCCCAATAAATTTAATATTGTAGAAAAGTGCATTTCGGTAGATACGGGGGTGATTGCAATTAAACAATATGAACCTGAGCTGGTTTTTCTAGACATTCAAATGCCTGAAAAGAATGGCTTTGAACTCTTCGAGTATTTTAATGTCATTAAGTTTGAAGTTATTTTTACCACGGCTTATAATCAATTTGCAATTAAAGCCATTAAGCGCAGTGCGCTGGATTACTTACTAAAACCAATAAATCATCTGGATCTATCTGAGGCTATAAAAAAGTTTGAAAGCAAGAATGAAGGGAGCTTCGCTCAGAAAAAACTAGCCCTTTTACTGGAGAATCTAAACGTAAATGACCAAAATGTAAGTAAAATTGCGTTTCCTACGCTTGAAGGATTTGAACTTATTCACTCAAACCAGATTCTATATAGTAAAGCCGATAGTAATTATTGCAGCATTAAAAAAATTGACGGCTCCACTAAAACAGCAACAAAAACTTTAAAATATGTGGAAGAGATCCTTCCTCCTTCTTCTTTTAAAAGAATTCATAAAACCTACGTCATCAATTTAAATTACGTAGTTAGGTATCATAAGGCCAATAAAGAAGTTGAATTAACCAATGGAGAAAAACTTCCTGTCTCTTTTCGTAAAGAAGAAGAATTTATCGATGCCATTCTACAAAATCAATAAACTTTTCCTCTTCTTAATACTATGGGGCAATCTGGTATTTTCTCAAAGTCATCCCAGTAAAAATTACACTGCAGCCAGCGAATTGCCGAATAATGCTGTTAGATCATTATTAGTTGACAGCAATAATATTCTATGGGTAGGAACTGAAAACGGAGTAGTAAAGAAGGAAAATGAAGAATTTGAATACTTCTTCCAGGAAGATGGCTTAGCTCTTAATAGCTGCTGGGCTATTGCAGAAGACAAAAACAAAAATATTTGGTTTGGCAGTTATGGCGAAGGTGTCAGCGTTTATGATGGCTTTAAATTTAAAGTGATTTCAGAGAAAGATGGTTTGATTCACAACCAAATAACCAACCTATTTCCATCGGGGAATTATATGTTTGTGGGAACCAGTGATGGGGTTTCAATGATTAATATAAACACCCATGAAGTGAATTCTCCAAATATTCCCGGCAAGGATGAACTTTTCAGGGTTCAGGACTTTTTCGAATACCAGAATGAAATCTACGTGGTCACGTATAATTCAGGAATCTTTAAAATTGAAAATAAGAATAGGCAGGCGGAACTGGTTAAGGTGAATGACCGTAAAAACATTTATTCTGTTTTAGTAGAAAATGACAGTATTTACAGTAGTAATAAAGGCTTTTTTACAAAAAGCAGCCTTGCTAATTATGTAAAGGGAAAGGATTTAATTCAATCTAAAAAACATGGTTATTCGATCATTTGGGACTATGCGCTAACCAATGATCAGAAAATATATACGGCCGCCTGGGGTATATATGATACTAACGGCGGAATTTACGAGTTGGTAAATAACCAATTGATCTCAAAGACCTCTGAATTTAACATCCCAAGCAAAGAAGTAATTTCATTAGCTTATGATGCCAGGTTTGAAAAACTATATGTGGGCACCAAAGATGCAGGCTTGTTTGAAATTGCTTTAAATCCTCAAATAAAATTCAATGAGATTGAGGGAAAAGACATCCTTGGATTTTCCAGAACAGAAAATACCTCCGCAGTATTATTTAATGATGCCATAGTTATAAAAGGCGTTAACTATAAACAAGAAATCCAGTTGCCGCAGCTTAAAAAGTGGCAGGAAAACTATGTTTCAAACACAAAATTGCCACTACCGAAACACCAACATGATTTTTATGAACTGGACTATTCAACAAAGGCTAAGGATATTAGTTTTTATGACATAAAAGTTTTCAATAATATTTATTGGGTAAACACCAATATTGGGATTTTTGCCATTGAAGATTCCGGAGAATTACATCGGTATTTACCATTGCATTCAGAAGAGATTAACTTTACCCAGGCCGGGGATTTAATAGAAACGAATCCTTACGGCGGACTTAGAATTTATAGCGATTTAGAGGCTTTTGAATATACCCATTTTGAAAAAGAAAACGCCCAAACTCCCACTATGGTGGTAAACAGTTTGCGAAGCGAAGACAAAACCTATTTTTTGTCTGTTTTTTCGGGGCTTTATGTATGGGAGAATAATGAATTTACCTCCTATGTAAAAAATGGCATATGGAAAGAAAAACAATTAAAACACATTACGCCTTTTCAGGAAAATATCGCTATTTCCAATGAGTTCGGCGATGTTTTTATTATAAATGATAAAGGATCTTTCGAACTGCTAAAAGAAATACCCCGGGCTAAAATCCGGGGGAATTCCATTTCATTTTTAAAACAATACAAAGGGAATTTAATAATTGGAACAGAAAAAGGTTTAACCCTCTATAAAAATGACCGATATATATTTTTGGATAAGGAACAAGGCCTGGAGCAGCCTTTACTTAGTGCCATCGTAAATCAAAATATACTATCAATAGGCAGCTCTAATGGGCATTACAATATAGATCTTGAAGCTGTTAAGGATACCGAGCCTTTAGTTGAGGAAATAAAACTGAAAGAAATTTATGTCAATAACTACAAATTTTCTTTGATTTCATTTATTGATAAGGATAAACTGGAGTTAGCGCACAATGAAAATACAGTACTCATTAAATTTAGTACAGATGCACATCCTTATCCCAACAAACTAAAATACCAATACCAGTTAAATGATAATGAGCCTTGGAGTCTTTCTTCTTCCAAACCGGAAATATTCCTACCTTCTTTACCAACAAAAAATCACCAAATAGCCGTAAAGGTATCAGATGAAAGTACCGGTTTGAGTTATACCCAACCCCTACTGAATCTCACGGTACTTCCCCCGTTCTGGAAAACCTGGTGGTTCATTTTACTCGTGGTAAGTATTATACTCGCAATAGGCTATAGTTTTTACAAGTTTGAATTAAGGCAGGCTCAAAAGTTTGAAGCACAAAAAGGATTGATCCAGAAGCGTTTTGAAGAGACCAAAATGGAAGCTTTGTTAGCGCAAATGAACCCGCATTTTATTTTTAATGCAATGAATTCTATTCAATATTATATTTTAGATAGTGATATAGACAAGGCTACGCGATTTTTAGGGGATTTCTCAAAATTGATTAGGCTAAACCTGAATCATTGCACCAAACCTACTATTTTATTGATTGAAGAAATTGAATATCTGCAATCGTACATTCGGGTTGAAAACACGAGGTTCGATAATAAGATTGAGGTGATATTTGAAACCGACCCTTTAATCGACCCATACGAAATAGAAATCCCCACAATGATGTTGCAAACCTTTACAGAAAATGTCTTTGTGCACGCTTTCCCTTCGGGTATAAAAAATCCTATTTTAAAAGTTTCTTTTAAACTGCTCGCAGAAGATATTTTGCAATGTAAGATCGAAGACAACGGTATTGGTTTCGCTGAAGATTCAAGCAATAAACTACACGAATCTAAAGGAATTTCTCTGGTTAAAGAGCGATTGGCATTGCTTGGTTACGATACTGAAGAAGCCGTAAAACTAATTTCGGCCAAAAATAAAGGCACATCAGTTATCCTTAAACTAAAGGTCTAACGATTACTTCTAAATTCCACACGTTTACTAAACGGAGATTCTTCGCTTGAACATAAAATTTAATTTTACATCAAATTAGAGCAAGTGGCAGCTGCGCCTTTAATGGGGTCGCTTTCCAAATAAATACTATGAGTAGGGTCGTACTATTTTTTTGAAGCCATCGCAGAGGTCACTTCTCTAATCTTTTTCAAATATTCTTCCCAAATAAAGATTTCCTTAACTTTATGATATTCAATTAAATATCATGAAAAATTATATTTCTGTATTTTTTATTACAATTCTGGCCTTATGCTTCTTTCAATGCAAGGGGCAGAACAACAATACCGATGATAATTACACTTTTCAAGAGGGTAGTTTTGATGGGATTGGTAAATTTTATAAAGGCAGGGAGATCGCCCACGTAATGGGTTACCAGGGTATAAATTGGCTGGAACGCCCCGAGCGTGAAAAAGAAGAAAATACCAGTAAGCTTATTAAGAATATGGATATTGCTCCCGGCGATACTATTGCCGATATTGGCGCCGGCTCTGGTTACCACGTATTTAAAATGCTTCCACTGGTCCGCGAGGGATTGATCTATGCCGTAGATATTCAACCAGAAATGTTACAGGAAATTCGCGATAGGAAAAAGAAAAAAGGTGTTGACCAGATTAAAGTAGTGAAAGGTTCGGCACAATCGGTGAACCTTCCGGAAAATTCGGTAGATAAGATCCTGATGGTAGACGTGTACCACGAATTCAGTTTCCCGGTAGAAATGCTTACTTCTATGCGTAAAGCTTTACGAGAAGACGGAAAGATATACCTGATCGAATACCGCGGCGAAGATTCAACTGTGCCTATAAAAAAACTTCATAAAATGACAGAGACCCAAGCCGTAAAAGAATTCAAGGCAAACGGATTCAAACTTCAGGAAAACATCGATAATTTACCCTGGCAGCACTGTATGGTCTTCGTCAAAGAATAGGATATTTTTTCAGCACGCATATTATGCCTGTCCTTGCAGCAGGTTATAGATATTAAAACCAAATAAAATAAGAATACTTACCAGCGCGATAACGGTAGGAATCGGGATGTTATTGACATTCAGCGGAATCTTAAATATTCCTTCTTCCTCTTTCCCTTTATGGTTTTTACGATACCGCAAAAGGGCAACATTCACCATTCCAAAGAGTCCGAATACAAAAATGTTACTTATGGAAGCCACTATTTTCAAATTTCCTATAAGCCCAAAAGCTATAGTCACTATCGCGATTGCTATAATAGCGTAATTCGGAGTCTTTTCACCCATTCCTGATAATGTGGTAAACTTTTTAAGCCAGGAAATCTCACTATCACGGGCTACATCATATAACAACCTGGAAGTTCCCAGAATATTACTCAGTATGGTTTTACTGGTAGCAAATAGCGCAACAATTACCAGTATGGTTCCACCTACCTGCCCCCATTGAGACTCTATAATTGCAGCCAGCGGACCATCTTTCTGGGCTAATTCTCCCGCACTAAAGGTGCTTACCGCACTTATGGCAATCATTACATACAAAAGAAATACAATAATGCCGCTAAAAAGCACCCCTTTTGGAAGTATCTTTTTGGGTTCTTTGGTTTCTTCGGCCATCTTCACCAGGTCCTCAAAGCCTACATAACTAAAAAAGATTAGCGCCGATCCTGCTAAAATCCCGGTAAAACCTTCATCGCCCATTTCAAAATACGCCACTCCCCCCCAATCGGGAATACAAAAGGCGATAACCAGAGCAAGCCCCAACAAGGTTATGGCCGTGGCAAACTTATTATAATAAGAACTTATTTTAGAACCAACAATATTAAAAGCTGCCATAGCAACTACAATAGCAATTACACTAATCCAATTAGGAATTTCAACGAGTCTGCTTAAATATTCAGCAAAACTAATAGCAATGGCTGCCGGGGCTACAATTCCTGTAAAAGCTATAAAAACAGCCATTATTAAAGCCGTTTTTTCATTCATGCCCTGTTTTATATATTCAAAACTTCCACCGGCATCGGGAAACCGACTCACAAATTCAGCATAAGAAAGTCCGGTTAGTAAAGCTACCGCCGCCGCAATGGCGAAGCTGGCCCATAGCATATTTCCGCTAAGTCCTGCCGCCTGGCCGATTATTGCATAGATCCCAGCGCCTACTATACCTCCTACTCCAAACATTAAAATATCCCAAAAGCCTAATGATCTCTTAAGTTTCTCTTTTCCCATAGTTTGTGGTTAGTTCAATTAAAAACTCGTAAACTAAGAACTTTTAATTAAATTTTTCTAAAGGAAAAGTCAAAATTAAAAATACGCATCCGGTAACCTAATGATCGAAAAAAGCAAAGCATTTAGGCTTAATTAGGATAAAAGGCCTTGCGCAATAAGTGTCTGCGTAAAATTATCAATAAGTCAATCTATTGCGTAACTTGTCACTAGCCTGAGCAAATATTATTTCATATTAAGGAATTGAACCCAGATTAATAAAATTCTCAAAACAACCGATATGCCAGTTATAAACTTAGCGACCAAAATTAAAGCAAATAGAAATATTGTTTTTGATCTGTCCAGAAGTATTGATTTTCAATCAGAGATCAATCGGTCCTCCGATGAAAGAGCAGTTGCCGGAAAAACCAGTGGATTAATCGGTTTGAATGAATCTGTTACCTGGCGGGGTAAACATTTCGGCATAAAGCAGCATCTTACTTCTAAAGTCGTTGAATATGACCGTCCACATTTTTTTGCCGATGAAATGCTAAAAGGTGCAATGAAAAGTTTCAGGCACGAACATCATTTTATTCATACCGAAGAGGGCACCTTGATGCGAGATGTTTTTTCTTTTGAGGCCCCTATGGGTATTCTCGGTAAGCTAGCAAATAAACTATTCCTAAAAGCCTATATGACAAATTTTCTTGAGGGGCGCAACAAAGTTCTTAAGGAATATGCTGAAACCGGGAAATGGCGCGAAATATTACCTCCAGGTAATTTATATGATGAATAATTCAGTTTTCCGGAAACTTAAACCGGCCGTTGGAAGTAAATCTATAATGCGGTTCGACAAGGCCTCCAATCCGTTAAGACCGGCAATCCTTTCAGAAAATTTTAATATTTACTAAATTTTTATTCCGGTAAAGCTTTGTAAATTAGGGTACAACCAAAAAAAAAGAATCATGAAAAAGATATTGATGATCGTTACCTCTCACGAAGCCTTAAAGGATACCGATAGCACCACCGGATTATGGATTGGAGAATTTACAGATCCTTACTACAAGTTTATAGATGAAGGCTATAGTATTACGATAGCCAGCCCTAAAGGTGGAAAACCACCTATAGATCCTATGAGTGAGCTAACCGAAAACATCACCGGTTCCAACCGAAGATTTCAGGATGATGAAGTTGCCCAAAAAGCATTAAATAATACCTTGAAACTCGAGGAGATCTCTGCAGAACAATTTGATGCGGTATTTTTCCCGGGTGGTCACGGGCCGATGTTCGACCTTGCTTCAAATGAGATCAGCGGAAAGCTCATCTTAGATTTCTTAAAAAATAATAAACCTGTTGCTGCCGTTTGCCACGGACCTGCGGCACTGATAAAAGCAGCAGAAATTGATCCCAGCCTTTTAAAAGGTAAGAGGGTAACCGGTTTCTCCAACACCGAGGAAAAACTTGCTTTTAGACCTAATAATATTCCCTATACCCTCGAGAACCGCTTAAAAGAACTGGGCGCCGAATATCATAACGCCGCTGCCCCCTTTTTATCGCATATTGAAATAGACGGTTTGCTAATCACCGGACAAAATCCAATTTCAGCCGGTCCTGCCGCTAAAGCTCTAATAGATTACTGGAAGTAATGGTTTTAAAAAAGCTGGTTTTAGGGAAAATTAAATTATCCTACCTACAATTTACTATAACTAATCAACTTTAAAGTACCATGTCTGCCCTAGTGTTTGTCCTTCATTGTTATCCTTAACAACAATTTTCCAGTAATAAGTACCGGAAGAAAGAGATGAAAGATCAAATGTATTAGACTGCAGATTCTCCCGAAATATCTCAGGTTCTTCAGAAGTACCAAAATACAGGTCATAGACCAGGCTATCTCCATCATCATCTGTACTATTCCAGGATAAGTTTACGTTTCCTGAACTCATAGTTTCACCCAGAGCCGGAGAAATATATTCGGGGGTAGAAGGCAGATTATTTACATCACTGGTTCCATCGGTAGATAAAGTCCAGACATCAGAAAAAGGACTTTCATTCTGATTGCTATCTTTAGCTTTTACCCTCCAGAAATAATTCTGAGAAGGATTTAGGTTTACTTCTGTACTGGAAACCTCTACTGATTCCTGAGCGTAGATACTGGAAAACTGTGAATCTGTAGAGACCTGAATATCATAAGATACAGGATCCCCTTCGGGATCTGAGGATGCACCCCACTTAAATTCCAAGGAATAGTCTGCGCAAATCATATTATTTGTCGGCCAGTCTAGAACCGGTTTTGCCGGGGCTTCGTTCAATGTCTCTTCTTCCTGTTCGGTTGGAGAAGACGGGCTGCAGCTAAAAATTAAGAGTGATATAAATGAATAGAAAATTTTTAATCTCATTTTTTTATAATTTTAATGGTCTCTTTTCTGCTTCCTTTTAGCTTTAAAAAGTAAGTCCCGGGATTAAGATGATCCAGATTTAAACGAATCGCATTTTTAACAGGAGTCTTTTCAAAGCTTTCCAGCAATTGTCCTGAAAAAGAATACAGATCAAATTCGAGATTTGAAGTTGTTTGCTCAGGCAGAAGAATATTGAGATGGTCCTTACAGGATTTGGAAAATAAATTATTTTATTTTCGGCCTCTACCTCAAAGGCAAGAACTCCCTCGCAATCTTTAGCTGACTCAATTTCCAGAATACCAGCCTGTGGAAGTCGAAGCTCAAAATCATTAGAATCATAAACTCCAAGAACCTGGTTATTTAATTTTACCGTAAATGGCGCAGAGCCTTCCATTATCTTAACAGAAAGATTGTTTTCTGAGGAAGCCTGGATATTCTCTGAGTTAATTTCAGCAGCAATGCTTGCTCCTTCATTTATTTGAAATGAATAACATTGAGAATATTGAAAATCTGATCCGAATTTTATGCAGACTTCATAGTTCCCCGGACTAAGATCTTCAAAGGACATATTATCAGTAAATTCTCTCTGCTCCCCTTCAAAATCGGCAATATATTCTCCAACTTCTGTCGCTTTAATTTTTAACTTTCCGTTCTCCTTTCCTAAACAACTTTCACTATAAACCTCGATATCGAAAATATCGTAGTTTATGTTTTCTACAGGTAAAGAACTTTCCTCTGGTAATTCGGAAAGCTCTCCATAGGTTAGCGAATAGAGCTCTTTACCTTCCCGGTCTGAAATGCCTGTAAAATAAAGTACATTTCCCGCAGAAGTTAGTTCTCTAATATGAAAGTCTCTTATTTGTAATTCCTTACCATCTATTTTAAGATCAACTCTTTTTGTTGTGCTTTCACCTTTTTGATGATACCACAATTCATTATCCCTGAGAAGATCTCTAAAAAACAATTTATCCTCAAAACATGTGATGTACTCCAGATCTCCTGGAAGATTGTTAGCATCTACACTAACTTTGGCTACCTCATCATTTTCGTTAATTCTCCAAAGCTCAACCTCAGAATAAGGGCCATCTTTCTCAGCAGCAAAATAAACCATATTATTACAGGCTTTAATCCAACTGATCTGCATGTGCCCAACAGGATGGCTACTACCATCGTAAACGAGATGAGTTCCTTCGCCGGTTCCATCGGTTTTAAATATTGAAGGCCTATAATTCTCATTATTCTGCTGAACGAAATAAATATGATCATCTGTTTGAGTCCAGAATTTCGATCTTGTATCAAACTCATTTATAAACGACATAATCATTGAAGTACCTTCCGAAGTTCCGTCAGATATAACCAGGTCGTTATGATTATCATTGGTTGAATTATCATAATCTGCTGCCATAACGAGCTTATCATTTATAGTACGAACCACCCTAATATCCGGCATCTCCACGACCGGTACAGTGCTATTTGATGTGCCCTCTGTTTTCCATAAGGCAACCTGTGAATTTCCTCTACTCACAAAATAGACAGATTCACCAATATTAACCATATGGCGAGGGTGAGAGTCCTGCGACCCCGGGATAATATCTTTTACCATAACGGTAGACTCTTCTGTTCCGGAAGTGGCCCATAATTCCATCCCATGCACACCATCATCGGCAGGAAAGTACATCTTATTGGCTGTAGCGATGAAATTATCCCGAGTATATTCATCATACATACTGGCATCATGGCCGGGGTTTATATCTTTTAAAACTGAAGTTCCGGTTTCGGTACCATCTGTCTTCCATAGTTCTTTTCCGAACTCCTCAGAATAACCAACAAAAAACAATTCATCCTGGAGCCTTTCAAATTCAATTTTTTCAGCCTGCCCCTGGTAATAGGTTTCCTTTACTGATTTAATCTCCCGAAGATTATTTGGTGAACCATTGGTTATGTTTAAATGATTCGCACCAAAAAAATAGAGATTTCCGTTCATTTCTGAGAATCCAATAGGCATCCCGCCATAACTGGAATTTAGATCGAGAAACAGCTCACTTTCGTGGCTATTATTTGGCAACTCGAATAATTCTACTCCGTATTTTTCAGTCTCTGATGGAAAAAATGTTTTATCAGCGTAGCTTACAATACCAAAGTTGAGGGCCGATGTATTAGGTACAATAGCATTATCTATCTTTTGCGGTGCGGTGTCATTAACATCAATTTTATAGAGGTACCACTCTGAAACCTGATCTATTGAAGCTGAAAAAAATAGTTGATTATTGGTCTTATAAAAATTTTGGTACCATGTTCCTGCCGGACCCGGACTTAAATCCCTGAACATCTGAGTACCTTCTTCTGTACCATCAGACTGCCACAATTCTGTTCCATTCTCATTATCATCTGCAACCATAAAAATTTTTTCATCAAAATAGACAAGATCATTTTTGTCTGATGTCGGATAACTAAGACCAGATCCAGGACCTTCCCATATATCTACGACCAATTTTGTTCCTTCTTCCGTACCATCTGTTTTCCATAATTCAGTTCCATGATCACCATCATTAGCTTTAAAATAAAGGCCATCTTCCAAAACTGCTCCCTCTAGAAAATAAGCGGCATGACCATCAGGATTTATAGTTTTGAGCTCAAATGTATTCTCAGCGGTACCATCGCTTTTATATAATTGAAAATAGTTATTCTCACCTTTGCCCATAAAATACAAATGCTCTTTGTAGATCAATAATGGACCAATCCAAACGCCATCAGGGAAAAATTCATCCTGAGCTATATCTTTTAATATCTTAGTCCCTTCTTCGGTTCCATCTGTATAATAAATTTCGTAACCTTTTTCCTCATCATTGGCTACAAAATATATTTTATCTTTAAATATCGTAAATGAAGTAGGGCTTGAGCCACCGTTGCTATTTATATTTTTTACCAATTTTGTGCCTGCAGCCGTACCATCGGTAACCCATAATTCATATCCCGAATTATTATGATTTCCACTAAAATAAATTTTGTTATTATACGCTATCCAATCTGAGACCTGCATATCTTCAACCAGAATTTCAGCAGCATCGTTGGTTTCATTGGTAATCATCAAATTATATTCATACTGGTAATCGGTCCGGCCTAAAAACAGTAACCTATTATTGTAAAGTCCTATATTACCCCGATAACCATCCCGTTCTCCTTCAAAAACATCAACTACCACTTGAGTATTTTCAGGAGCCCCATCTGAAAAGAACAACTCGTAACCATATACAGGATCATCTGCAGTAAAATAAAAGCCCCGATCGGTTGCGATAAAGTCCTGAGGATGACTGTCATTTGAAAGATTAGTTTCTAATAGGGTAGCGTTCTGGGAAAGGCAATAAAATGGCAGTAAAAAAATTAGGTAAAATGAATTTTTCATAAAATGGGGGAAGGAGATTGGATACGTTTTTTCACAAAAATTTTAAAAAAGAGTAAATATAAAAAAATGTTAAGATTTTGAACATAAAAAGTGTAGCGGAGATGAAATTAAAAACGACAGGCGATGCGGCTACTTAAGTTTTCAAAAAAGACTGTTTGAAATTGAAGGATTGAAGTTTTAAAGATTCAAACTTATGAACGACATATTTTGTCGCTTTTGCCTTGTTTATTTGTTCTGAACTTCTAAATTAACGGGATGAACATATTATACCTCCACGGACTCAAAAGTAAATTAAGTGAGGCGAAAAGAAAAGTATTAGAACAATACGGAAAGGTTTATGCGCCGGATATTGATTATGAAAATCGGCATCTCCAACCTATACAAATATTGAAGCCATATCCTGACACACATTTTAATGTAGTTATTGGCAGCAGTATGGGTGCATTAAACGCCTATCTCATCTCCTAAAACATAGGTCGGCCGGCGCTGCTTTTTAATCCGCCTATCTTGCGAAATGACTTTTATAAAAATTTAGAAAAAATTTGCGGGGAAAATGCGGTGAAAGCAATAACTTAAAAACAAAAAAAGCCTTGAAAATCAGATGATTAACAAGGCTTTAAGTACTCGGGACGGGACTTGAACCCGTACGGACACATTGTCCATTGGATTTTAAGTCCAACGTGTCTACCAATTCCACCACCCGAGCGTGGTAATATTATGATGAGCGAAAAACGGGATTCGAACCCGCGACCTCCACCTTGGCAAGGTGGCGCTCTACCAACTGAGCTATTTTCGCGTGTTTAAAAGAACTTCCACGTTTTACGTGGCTGCAATAGCGTATTGCGGATGCAAATTTAATATAAATCTTATAATGTCAAAGGCTTTTTTAAAAAAATAAAGGAAATCTTAAATAAAAAAATGACCTGTGAAAATCGTGGTCAAACTTAAATTTGATAACTCGCTGTTGGTCAGGAAGAAAAAAGATTACCGCGTCAGGCTAGCGCCTTCCTCCTTTAGACTTGCATTAGTATATTTATTGGAAGTTTAATTAAGAAAAGAGAGCTGAACTTAGGTAAACTATTCCTCCTCAGAATTAAAAATTCATAGTGCGATTTAGACCTAAGTTCAGACTTTCATCAACAATCTC
>DATFJA010000229.1:0-8522 GCA_035269545.1 Salegentibacter sp. | reverse complement strand
TCCCTTCGCCGCTGTATGGCAAACTCTACAATAAGAATGGCATTTTTAGCCAGTAAGCCAATCAACATTATTAGGGCTATCTGGAAATAGATATTGTTCTGTAAACCTGCCATCCAGGTTGTGAAATATGCTCCTGCAACTCCAATAGGTAATGATAGTATTACCGAAAATGGTAAAAGGTAGCTTTCGTATTGAGCTGCCAGTAAAAAGTAAACAAAAACAATACTCAGGAGGAATATTATTCCCGCCTGTCCTGAAGAAGCGATTTCTTCCCGGGTAAGCCCGGAGAAAGCTACATCATAATCGTTAGGTAAACTTTGTTCTGCCGTTTGTTGAATTGCCGTAATTGCATCTCCCGAGCTATAACCCGGAGCTGAAGAACCTGTAAGTGTTACCGCATTAAACAGGTTAAAACGGGTTACGGTTTGTGGACCATAAATTCGATCTAAAGTGACGAATTGTGAAACCGGTGCCATTTCTCCGCTCGGAGTTTTAAGGAACATGCTATTAAGACTTTCTGTATCTACCCGATCTTCCGGCAATGCCTGTACAAAAACGCGATATTGTTTTCCAAATCGGCTAAAGTTAGCAGTATAAACACCTCCTATATATCCCTGAAGGGTACTTAAAATATCGCTAATGCTTACTCCGGCTTCTTTTGCTTTGGGCACATCGATATTCATTTGCAACTGCGGATAGTTAGTGCTGAAAGGATTAGAGGCAAAGGCAATTTCAGGTCGCTGCATTAGATTTCCTACAAATTGGGAGGCAGTTTCATCTAAAGCTTTAAGCTCACCAGATGCTCTATCTACCAATTGCATTTCAAAACCATCTGCGCTACCAAAACCGGGAACACTGGGCGGAGTGAAATAAATAATTTGTGCGTCTTTGATAGCCGTGGCTTTTTTATTGAGCTGGGCTATAATTCCTTCTACCGAAGTTGCTTCTGTTTCCCTGTCTTCCCAGTCTTCCAGAATAATAAAGCCCATAGCATTAGAACTACCTGCGCCAGAGAAAAAGTTACGCCCGGCAATAACTGTTGCGGTGCGTACGCCTTCAATAGTTTCCATTTGATCATATAAGGTCTGGGAAACTTCATAAGAGCGGTCCAAAGAAGAACCGGGAGGAAGTTCTGCATTCACGAAAATTACTCCACGGTCTTCGGTAGGGACAAAACCTTTAGGAATGGAACTATCTGCCCAGAATATACCTGCAGCGGCAAGCGTCAGGATTAAAAAAGTAATCCATTTATGCTTTATTAAAAAGCCTAATGAGCTGGTATATTTCCTGGTTGTAGCCTTAAACGCTGTATTGAAAGCGGTATAAAACCTTTGTAAAAGATTTTTCTTTTTATGTTCTTCTGAATGTGGCTTTAAAAATAATGCACATAGCGCAGGACTTAGGGTTAGAGCGTTTACTGCTGAAATTAAGATTGAAACAATAAGCGTAACCCCAAATTGTTCATAAAACACTCCAGAGGGTCCCTGTATAAAAGTAATGGGAATAAAAACCGCTGCCATAACCAGCGTAATGGAAACAATAGCACCAGCAATCTCACTCATTGCTGAAACTGAAGCCTTTTTGGCACTTTCGGCACCATCTTCCAGCTTAGCATGTACCGCTTCAACAACTACAATAGCATCATCTACCACAATACCAATGGCGAGAACCAGCGCGAATAAAGTAAGCAGGTTAACTGAATATCCTAAAACCCCAAGAAAGAAGAATGTTCCGATAATTGAAACAGGAACAGCAATCGCAGGGATTAATGTAGATCTAAAATCCTGAAGAAATACAAATACCACTAAGAAAACCAGCAAGAACGCTTCAATTAAAGTGGTTTTTACTTTGCCTATAGATGCGGTTAAGAATTTGTTGGTATCATAGTTAATAATATAATCCACGCCTTCAGGGAAATCTTCCTTTAGATCATCCAGTTTCACATAAATTTCCTCAATAACTTCCTGGGCATTTGAGCCCGGGGTTTGAAAAACACCAAAACTAATAGCCGGATGTCCTTTAGACCTGGAAAGCGAAGAGTAAGAGAATGCATCTAATTCTACAGTTCCAACATCTTTCACTCTTAAAAACTGGCCGTTATCCTGAGCAGTAATAATAATGTTCTCATATTCTTCAGCAGTTTTATAGCGGCCTTTGTATTTTAAAACATATTCAAAAGATTCTCCTGCGTTTTGACCTAAAGCCCCTGAAGCTGCTTCCAAACTTTGTTCTCCAATGGCAGAGGTCACATCCCTGGGCACCAAACCGTAGTTCGCCATTTTAGCGGGATCTAGCCAAACGCGCATAGCATAGTCTTTCCCCCCAAAGACATTAACCTCACCAACACCGTTAATACGCTGTAGTTCTGGTTTAACATTAATATTCAAATAATTCTGAATAAAAGTGTCGTCATAATCTGGATTGGTAGAGTATAAACCGGCATACAATAAAGCAGAGTTTTGTCTTTTTGTAGTGATAACCCCGGCGCGTATCACTTCATCGGGTAACACCGCATTAGCCCGGGAAACCCGGTTTTGAACGTTTACTGCTGCGATATCTGGATCGTAGCCCTGTTCAAAGAAAACTGTAATACTAGCACTACCATTATTGCTGGCGCTGGAAGTAAGGTATGTCATTCCTTCCACCCCGTTAATTTGCTCTTCAATGGGCACCACAACACTTTCAAGTATAGTTTCTGCATTAGCCCCGGGATACGATGCATTTACCTGCACCGTTGGTGGCGCAATGTCTGGATATTGAGTTACCGGTAATTCTGATAGTCCTAAAACACCTAAAATCACAATGATAATAGATATTACTGTAGATAATACAGGACGTTCGATAAAGGTTTTTAGCATAGCTTTTTATTTAAAAACTGTGTTGAAGGAATTTACAATACTATCTAAGGCGATAGGCTGAGGTTGTATTTTGGTACCCGGTTTCACTTTGCTAGCTCCTTTAGCCAGAATAGTAGTTCCTTTTTCTACGCCTTCATTCACTACATAAACCTTATTTATTTCTGCAATAATATTTAAAGAAGAAGCAATCAGGCTTGAATCGGCTTTCACCTTATAAACAAAAGTTTTTCCCTGTTGTTCAAAGGTCGAAAGTGTAGGAACAATTAGTGCCTCTTCGTACACATTAGGAATTTTGACGGTGCCACTACTCCCATTTCTAAGCAAAGCGTTTTGATTGTCAAATTTAGCCCGAAAAGTTACGGTACCTGTTTGCTGGTTTACTTCGCCCGAAATTGTTTCAATAATTCCTTTCTTCTCATATTCATTCCCATTGGCCAGAACCAATTTGATTTTTGGCAGATTCTTTATTTTTTCTTCCATCGTATTGGCTTCGGTACTATTCATAAAGCTCAAAAAATCTTTCTCGTTCATTGAAAAGAAAGCATAAACCTCATCGGTTTTGGAAACCGTGGTAAGGGGAGTGGGATCACTGGGGGAAACCAAAGCGCCATTTCTAAAATTAATATCGCCTACGTAACCGTCTACAGGGCTTTTGATGTTAGCGTAGCCTATACTGGCTGCAATACTATTATAATTTGCCTCTGCCTGCGAAAGTTTTGCTTTTGCTGTCTCCAATTGTACTTCGCTAATAATATCTTTTTTAACCAGGGGTTTTAGTTTTTCAACTTCAACTCGGGCTGCATTCACATTTGCTTTTGCTGCTTCGGCATCGCCAGATAAAGATTCGGTTTCAAGTTTAAAGAGTAGCTGTCCTTTCTTCACTTTTTCTCCTGCATCAACCAAAACATCGGTAACATAGCCAGAAACTTTTGCCCTCACTTCACTATTTACAACTCCTTCTATACTTGTTGGATAGGAAGTATATCCAGTAACCGTACGGGTCGGCACATCTAATACCGGGAAAGGTTGAGGACCCTGGTCCTGTTGGGCTTGCTGTCCTTTTTTGCTATCTGAGCACGAAGTGAAAACTGCCGCGCTTATAATTAGACTGAAATAGATTATCTTTCTCATTACTTTTACTATGTAATTATTGCTTGTTGAGGTTTTTCTTTAATTTGTTAACTGCTGCGGTTGCTTCATCCAGAAAGTTTAGCAGATTTTTTTGAAATTCCAGGTTAAATGGAGGGTCTTCCTTGTTTAGTTCGTTACTCTGAATCTTATATTCAAGCACTTCCTTATGAATACATCTTTGTGCTTCCCATTTAGCTGTAATTTCATCGATATGGTTTTCCATAAGATCTGGCTTTACTATAAAATAGCGTTTACGGTCTCCCGTTTTTGTATAATACTCTATTTTATTTGTAGCCTGTAAATGTTCTAAATGAGTAGAAACTGTACTTTTTCCAGCATTCAAGTCTATTACTAATTGATCGAAGGTAATACCTTTTTTACCTGTAAGTAAAGTGGTTGAAAAAATCCTGGCTGCCACGGGAGCTAATTGGAATTCTTTTTCAAACTGAACGCCCAGTTTTTCTATGAGCCGCGTTTTTTCCTTTTTTAAGCTTATTTTATTCATTTTTAATTTGAAATCTTTGAGATGAATACCTGGTTCTGAATAAATTCATCTAAATGAATTTAGTTATTATAGCGCATCCGGTAAGGATTTCAGAAAGTTGAGTTCATCAGATTTTAAAACGAGCCCGGCCCGAATCATACTACGATTTTCCTGATAGTTAAGAAGGCTCTCCGCATTTCCTTTAAACCATTCCAGCATTAGATATATATTGGAAGAATTGAGAGGTTTATACATAAGGCGGGAACGTACAGTCCCGTTCCAGTCTTTTGTACCCTTTAACAACATCAGGTCTAGAAGTAATTCGTTTGGTATAATATTATAAGTAAGGTTTAATTTACCGTACCCAACATATTCAATTAAATCTGGATTACCTTTTTTATACTTGAAAGGAACCCAGCCTTTAATGCTAAAAAGAAAATTTTCGTTTATAGCGGTATGATATCCCAGAGAGATTCTGTTCCAACTTCTGGAAGATATACTGTCTCGGCCGTTAGACTCATGTTCTAACTGCAAATATGCTATCCCAGCCAAACGATCGTTCCGGTTATAAATAGGTTTACCAAGAGCAATACCGGGTTTAAAATTGATCTCTTGAAATGGACTTGATAATTTATAAATATTCCAGAAAGCCTTCTGGGTATAGGTAAGAAACAAATAAGTATCTAAAGGTAAGGTATTACGCGTAAGTAAGGCCTTAAAGCTAATTTGATATTTTGCATCCGCAGATTCAGATGAAATCTTTTCCCTGGTAGAAACGCCACTTATAAAGTAATTATCTCTGTGGATAGAGAAAACAGGCATTTTTTCTAAGGTATCATTTATTTTTTCGCGGGATAATCGCTGAGAGTAAGCCTCACCTATGCTTAAAGTGAAGATTATTAATAGAAGAAAGCAATACCTTTTTTTCATTTTTTATCACAGTTAATGTGCAAAAGTAAGTTTAGTTCTGAATTACCCGAACTAACAATATCTAAATTTGCGTTAAAAGAAAAACCCAACTAAAAAGTTGGGTTTCATATTTTTATAATTCAAGAAGGTCTACTTTTCGTAAATTCCTATTTCTAATTCTCCGTTTTTATTCATTTTCGCACGGTACATTCCTGCGGTATTAAATTCCATAGAAACGTTTCCATCATTATCTATTGCGATAATTCCTCCGCTGCCTCCGAGCTCTGGATTTTTCTTCTGGATCACTTCTTTTGCAGCTTCAGCAAGACTCATCTCCTTATATTCCATAAGTGCTGAAATATCATAAGCTACGACTCCACGAATAAAAAACTCGCCCCAACCCGTTGCCGAGATAGCCGCGGTTCTATTATTAGCATAAGTTCCTGCACCAATTATTGGAGCATCGCCTATACGGCCCCATTTTTTATTCGTCATTCCACCAGTTGAGGTTCCTGCGGCAAGGTTTCCATTCTTGTCTAAAGCGGCGCAACCAACTGTACCAAATTTAGAATCTTTAATAAACGGATCTACAAAAGCAGTCTTCCCATCGTGATCCAGCTCTGTTTTTTCTGAATTTCTAGCTTTTAAACGTTCTAAACTTTTAAAGCGGTTTTCTGTATAAAAATATTCAGGATCTACAATTTCCAAATTCCGTTCTTCAGCAAATTGCTCAGCTCCTTTTCCGGAAAGCATTACGTGTTCTGAATTTTCCATTACTTCCCAGGCTAAATTTATAGGGTTTTTAACCGTGGTTACACCAGAAACCGCACCGGCGTTTAAAGTTTCTCCGTCCATAATTGATGCATCGAGTTCGTTTTTACCTTCATTGGTAAAAACAGCTCCCTTCCCTGCGTTAAAAAGCGGAGAATTCTCCATAACATTTATTGTTCGCTGTACGGCTTCAATTGCAGTTCCGCCATTTGCGAGAATTTCGTGCCCGGTTCTTATGGCTTCTTCCAATTTGGCTTGGTAAGCCTGTTCTAAGGAATCGCTCATATTTTCTTTTAGAATAGTGCCGGCGCCACCATGAATTACGATGCCGAAATTTTCTACGGAATCCTGAGCTGTTCCAGCTTCTTGGTTTTGATTTGATGTAGTTTCTTTTTCAGCTGAGGTGTTACAGGCGAAAAGGAGTGATAAACTGAATAGAAGGAATATTTTTTTCATAAATGGTGTGATTTTCAGCCGAAGATAAGCATTTGTATAATTTTTTGATTTTGCGCCAGGAATAGTAGCGTAAATCCCGCAGGTGCCATAAGGCAACGAGGAATTGCAGCGAATAGCCCAATAAGGCGCCCAAAAAGATAAGAAAATCGGCCTTTCTTCTAAGCTTTAAGTTGTAATTTTAAGCAATATAATTTTAAAAACATGGCAGTAAATAAACCTTTTAACCTTAATAAATGGGTTGAGCAAAACCGAGAATCCCTTAAGCCGCCGGTTGGTAACCGAAACCTTTACAAAGAGTCTGAAGATTATATTGTAATGGTGGTTGCCGGACCGAATGCACGAAAGGACTATCATTACAATGAGACAGAAGAGCTTTTTTATCAATTAGAAGGGGAGATTGAAGTGCATATCCAGGAAGATGGCAAGAAAAAAACCATGCAATTAGGCCCGGGAGATATGTATTTGCATCCTGGAAAAGTGCCACATTCCCCTGTTAGAAAAGAGGGGTCTATTGGCCTTGTTGTGGAGCGAAAACGCACAAAACTGGATGCGAAAGATGGACTTTTGTGGTTTTGCGATAATTGCAATCATAAATTATATGAGGTTTATTTTCCATTAAATGATATAGAAAAGGATTTTTTAAAACATTTCAAACATTTCTACGGAAGCAAAGAACTGCGAACCTGCGATAATTGCGGGGAAGTGATGCCTGTGGATGAAAGGTTTGTGATTGGCACAGAATAGCACAAAAATTTATTATTTTAGCAGGAAACACACAAGAGAACAGATAAAATTTACAAATTAATGAGTGAAATAGCAGAAAAATTCGGAATAAAACAAGCTTTAAAAGATCTTGGTTTACAAGAAACAAATAATGGAACTTCTACCGGGAAAGATTTTTTTAGTAGTGGTGAAGTAATTGAATCTTATTCTCCGGTAGATGGCGCTTTAATCGGAAAAGTAAAAGCGACTACCAAAGAAGATTACGAAAAAGTAATAACCACAGCTACTGCAGGCTTTAAAGAATGGCGCACCTGGCCGGCACCTCAGCGTGGTGAAGTGGTTCGCCAGTTCAATGACGAATTAAGAAGATTAAAAGAGCCTTTGGGTAAATTGGTTTCCTACGAAATGGGAAAATCTTACCAGGAAGGTTTGGGTGAAGTCCAGGAGATGATAGATATCTGCGATTTCGCAGTGGGTCTTTCTCGCCAGTTACACGGGTTAACCATGCATTCTGAACGCCCGGGGCATAGAATGTACGAGCAATACCACCCGCTTGGAGTGGTTGGGATTATCTCGGCATTTAACTTTCCGGTTGCTGTTTGGTCGTGGAATACAGCTTTAGCCTGGGTTTGTGGCGATGCTTGCGTTTGGAAAGGATCAGAGAAAACTCCTTTAACTTCTGTAGCCTGTCAAAATATTGCCGCTCGCGTTTTTGCTGAAAATGATGTTCCTGAAGGAATTTCTTCGTTAATTACCGGTGATTATAAGGTTGGTGAAATGATGACTAACGACAAACGAGTGCCTTTAATTTCGGCTACCGGCTCTATTAGAATGGGGAAAATTGTTGCCCAGGCAGTTGCAGCAAGATTAGGGAAATCGCTTCTTGAATTAGGAGGAAATAACGCAATAATCGTAACACCAGATGCCGATATTAAAAATACGGTAATCGGGGCAGTGTTTGGAGCCGTAGGAACTTGCGGACAGCGTTGTACTTCTACCAGGAGATTAATTATTCACGAATCTATTTACGATAAAGTAAAAGATGCGATTGTTAAAGCTTATAAGCAATTGCGTATTGGAAACCCATTAGATGAAAATAATCACGTGGGGCCACTTATCGATAAAGATGCGGTAAAAAATTATCAAAGCGCTTTAGATAAAGTTGTGGAAGAAGGCGGTAAGATCTTAGT
>DATFJA010000228.1:0-7994 GCA_035269545.1 Salegentibacter sp. | reverse complement strand
AAATGAAAGTCTCCGTGCGGGATACGCCCTCTATAGCCTGAATATTTTTATTGAGCACATTCATTAAGTGTTCATTGTCTCTACATAAAATTTTAATAAAAATAGACCAGTTACCGGTGGTGTAATGGCATTCTATAACTTCCGGGATTTCGCTAAGCTGCTTAACGGCTTGCGGATTGCTGACTGCTTTATCTAAGTAAACCCCCACAAAAGCCATGGTTTTGTAACCAAGTAAGCGGGGGTTGATCATTAGTTTAGAGCCTTCAATTAAACCGGCCTTTTCCAATTTTCGTAAACGTTGATGAACCGCTGCTCCGGTAATCCCAATATTTCGGGCAATTTCCAGGATAGATTTCTTAGCATCTTCCATTAAGAAATTTAAAATGGTTTTATCTATACCATCTATAATTACATTCTCGTTTACAACTTTCATTGGGGGTGGTTTGGTTAATTAAAAAGCTAAAGTAGGAAATTGAATTCAAAAATTTAATTTCCTACTTCACCAAAGGGATTGTATCCTAAATATTCTGTCTCGTTTTCTTTAAAAACAATATCGTATTTTTCTAATTCGTTCAGGATTGGTTCATATACTTCCTTTTTTATTGGAAGTTGAACACCTGGTGTGGTTATTTCACCCTTTAAGATTTTCAAAGTAGCTATCGCTACAGGCAGCCCTACCGTTTTAGCCATAGCGGTTTCTGTTTGATCTTTCCCGATGTTTACCATGGTGGCGTCTATTTGTTTTTTCTCACCATTCAATTCATATCCAAATTTATGGTACATTACAATCATATCCTTATCCTCCGGCCCAAGCTTCCATTTATCCGTCAATATTTTTTGAAGAGCTTTAGCGGGAGTAGCTGCTTTAATTCCAATTTTCTTGTCTTTGTTGAATATATCCAGTTCTAAGAGCTTTTCCCACATAAGATCGTCCTGATCTATTTTTAGATTGTGGCGTAGTTTAAGTTCTACGGAATCTGTAGGAGAATAGGGAAGAAAGGAATTTACAAAATCGCGATAGCTCATATTTTCTGAATCTTCTATGGTGAAACTATCATCTGTCATTCCCAGTTGCACAAACATATTCCAGGCACGACTAAAACCGACCCTTCTAATCGTGCCGCGGTAAAGTGTTAGCACATCCTCCAAACCGTAAATACTCATATAATCAAGAGAATTTCTATTGGCATAACCTTCAAATTTCCCATAGCCTTCTACTTGTAAAAGTTCTGTTCTTCTAAACAACCTATGATACGGGATATATTTATACTTTCCTTCCTGGATAAATTTAGCGACGCCACCCTGACCTGCAACCACCACATTTCTGGGGTTCCAGGTGAACTTGTAGTTCCAGAGATTGTTGTCACTTTCTGGAGCGACAAGTCCGCCGGTAAAAGATTCAAATAAGAGCATTTTTCCGCCTTTATCGCGAATTCGGTCAATTACCTGCATGGCACTCATATGGTCTATGCCGGGATCTACCCCGATTTCATTCATAAATATGAGTCCGTTTTTCTTTACTTGTTCATCCAGCGCTTTCATTTCTTTGCTGATGTAAGAAGCGGTTACCATATTTTTTTTGAAATGTATGCAGGTTTTAGCAACTTCAATATGAAACCTCGCCGGAAGCATGGAAATTACGATATCAGCATTTTTTACAGCGTATTCCCTGCTTTCCGCATTAAAAACATCCAGGTGAAATGCTTCGCAGCGGCTTTTATTAGCGCAAGCTTTTTTAGCATTTTCCAGATCAATGTCTCCAATTTTTAAAAATAGATCTTCAGTCTCGGCTTTAGACAAAAGGTGGTCAATTAGGACAGAAGTAGATTTTCCCGCCCCGATTATTAAGATTTCTTTCATAAAATAAATTAGTTTTGTGTAGTGGTTAACGAATGTATTAAATCTTTAACTGATAAAAAATAACCTAAATGAATAGGAAATTTTTAATAACCGGAGCGATTTTCGGACTTTTAGCGGTAATAATTGGTGCCTTTGGTGCACATGGTTTAAAACCATTATTGGATGAAGCGGCGCGAAATTCTTTTGAAACCGGCGCGAAATACCATATGTATCATGCCTTATTATTTCTTTTGATAGGAAGTTTTAGACTGGAGCAATTTCGTTTTCAAAAAGCTATTTTTCTCTTGCTATTATTCGGAGTGATTTGCTTTTCGGGCTCAATATATTTACTTGCTACTAATAATTTAACAACCATAGATTTTAAAGGTATTGCCTTAGTAACTCCGCTGGGAGGTACGTTATTAATAGCAGGATGGGTTTTTTTACTGGTAGAATTTATAAAAATAAAGCGGAAATAATTTAAGAAAGTTTAGCAGTTTATCTCTGTAAGATTTATAATTTTGTAACCATAAACAAACCACATATATTAATTTTATGGATGTACATACCCAAACTACGAAAACGATTTCGCTAGAAAATTACGGAATCAAAAATGCAAGGGTACATTACCAGCTATCTCCTGAAGAACTTCATTACGATACCATAGAGAATGGCCTTGGAACCGAGACAAATTCTGGCGCTTTAGCGATTAACACCGGCGAATTCACCGGGAGGTCACCAAAAGATCGCTTTATAGTAAAAGATGAGATAACCCGCGATAAAGTTTGGTGGGGAGACATCAATATCCCTTTTGACTCAGATAAATTCGATAAACTATATACTAAAGTTGCAGCATACCTTTCTGATAAAGAAATTTATGCGCGTGATGCTTACGCTTGCGCCGAAGATAAATACAGGTTGAATATTAGGGTGGTAAACGAATATCCCTGGTCTAACATGTTTTCTTATAATATGTTTTTAAGACCCGAGGAAGATGAATTGAAAAACTTTAAAGAAGATTGGCTGATTCTGAATGCGCCGGGTTTTAAAGCTGACCCTGATGTAGATGGCACCAGACAGGAAAATTTTGCCATTCTTAATTTCAGTAAAAAAATTGCTTTAGTTGGTGGAACAGGATATACCGGTGAGATAAAAAAAGGAATTTTTTCAGCCTTAAATTTTATACTTCCGGTAGATAAGAATACCCTTCCAATGCATTGTTCAGCTAATGTAGGGGATGAAGGAGATACGGCCATATTTTTTGGTCTATCAGGAACCGGTAAAACTACACTCTCTGCAGATCCCGACAGAAAACTTATTGGAGATGATGAGCACGGTTGGACCAAAGAGAATAAAATTTTTAATTTCGAGGGCGGTTGCTACGCCAAAGTAATAAATCTTACCGAAGAAAATGAGCCCGATATTTACAGGGCAATCAAACCGGGAGCAATTTTAGAAAATGTTATTTTGGATGATGACGGGAATGTAGATTTTTCCGACACCAGTATTACTCAAAATACAAGGGTGAGTTATCCAATTCATCATATTGATAATATTCAGGTGCCTTCAGTAGGTGAGAATCCAAAAAACATATTTTTCCTTACTGCTGATGCATTTGGCGTTTTGCCACCTATCAGTAAACTTACGCCTGGTCAGGCTGCTTATCATTTTATAAGTGGTTACACGGCAAAAGTCGCAGGAACTGAGGCTGGAATTGACGAGCCCGTACCGAGTTTCTCAGCTTGTTTTGGAGCTCCTTTCATGCCTTTACATCCTACCAAGTATGCCGAGATGCTGAGTGCAAAAATGAAAGAAGCTGGTGTAAATGTATGGCTGGTTAATACCGGTTGGACCGGAGGGCCTTATGGCACTGGGAGCCGAATGAAACTTAAATACACACGCGCTATGATTAGTGCTGCGCTTAACGGGGAGCTGGAAGATGTTGAATTTACCACTCACGATATCTTTGGTATAAAAATTCCGGTAAGCTGTCCTGGTGTTCCTGCTGAGGTTTTAAACCCGAGAAAGACCTGGGGAGATAAAGCTGCTTACGATAAAAAGGCAAACGAACTCTCGAACTCCTTTAAAAAGAACTTTGAAAAATTTGAAGAATATGCAAATGAAGAAATTATGGCCGGCGGGCCAACTTCCTCATAGCATTGTTTTAATTAGTTAATTGAATCAAAAAAATCCGGTGCAAAATGTACCGGATTTTTTATTGAAAATATATAAAGGAAGGTAATCTTAAATCACAAAGTGAATTTTAAAATGCTTCTGTATGTTATTTTTTATTTGCTTCTGCGATATATTTTTGAAGTGCCATTGTCATAGATGGTGTATCTGGGGTTGGCGCTTTTATATTCACGGTTAGGTTATGTTCTTTAGCAGCTTTAATAGTAGTGTTTCCAAATACCGCTATTTTAGTTTGTTTTTGCTCAAAATCCGGGAAATTTTCGAAGAGTGATTTAATACCACTTGGGCTAAAGAAAACCAAAATATCATAAGTTACGTCACGCAGGTTCGAAAGATCGCTAACTACCGTCTTATAAAAAGTTGCCTGTTTCCATTCCACACCTAATTTGTTCAGGGTTTTAGGAACATCTGGTTTTAGCATATCTGAGGATGGCAATAAAAACTTCTCGTTCTTATATTTCTTAATTAGTGGAGAAAGATCTGCAAAAGTCCTTTTTCCAACATAAATTTTCCGCTTGCGATAAACTACATATTTCTGTAAATAATAGGCTACTGCTTCACTTAAACAAAAGTACTTAAGTGTGTCTGGAACCTTAAACCGCAATTCCTCAGCAATTCTAAAGAAATGATCAACCGCATTACGGCTGGTAAGAATAATGGCAGTATACTTCGTAAGATCAACCTTTTGCTGGCGTACCTCTTTAGAAGAAACACCTTCTACGTGGATAAAGGGGATGAAATCAATTTTTACTTTTTGTTTTTCCTCAAGCTCAAAATAAGGAGAGTTTTCCACTTTAGGCTCGGGCTGGGAAACCAAAATTGTTTTCACTTTCATATATCAATACTTTTATTTGATCCTTTTTTAGATTGTAATTAGCTTGTACAAAATAATATAAGGGGCAATTTCGAGAGCGCAAAGGTACAAAATAAAATAAAACCAATTACTCGTTATAAGACTTTGATTTTTTCTGTAAATCAATAACAGGCTAAATATACTGGATAGGACTAAAATAACCAACAAACTATATAGGGTAAGGGCAGTAGGGGTAAAAGTGTAGGTGAAAATTAAACTGGGAATTAATAAAATAAGACCAATAAAATTGCGGTAACTTATCTTTTGGTAAAGATAAGTATCTATTTCAGTATCCAGTTCAAAAACATTTCCAACAATTTTTTCTAATCCGAATTTTAGTAGAACAAAACTAGCATAAGCGGTTGCTATTCTTATAAATACAACGACCGGTTCTAACGTAGTTTCTTTCCAAAAGAAATTGAAAATCAAGAAAAAAAGTAAAGAAAAAGAGATTAGGTGAACAAAAGAAAGCAAAATGTTAAAAGGATGAAAAGCCTTGTTCTTCTTTCCTCTAAACACCATAAATTTGTTTGAAGTAAGCAGTGAAAGGAAATCTTCAAACCGCTGTGGATAGACAGTTTTGACAACGGCTAATAAGAGGAATGCACCCATTAAAGTTAGTGTAATCCAGTCTAGTGAGCTAACATGTCTTTCTACGGCTTCCAGGATTCGATTTTTTATGCAAATGTATAATTATTTTGAGGTTAAAACTTGAAGATGAACCCGGGAAACGAAGATTTAAATTGCCTACATTTGTGCAAAAATTGGTGAAATGGTAAAGGGGATAGTCATTGTACCCACCTTTAATGAAATAGAAAACATTGAGCAACTAGTTAGAAACGTGTTTTCTCAACCTAAAGAATTTCATATTTTGGTGGTAGACGATAATTCTCCAGATGGGACTGCTACCCGTGTAAGAACATTACAGGCAGAATTTCACGATAGCCTTTTTCTTGAAGAAAGAATAGGGAAATTAGGCCTGGGTACAGCTTATATTCACGGTTTTAAATGGGCGCTGGAAAAGGATTACGAGTATGTTTTTGAGATGGATGCCGATTTTTCTCATAATCCTAACGATCTAGTTAGATTGTTTAACACCTGTAAAAGAAATGGAGCTGATATAGCAATAGGTTCCCGGTATGTTACCGGGGTAAATGTAATTAATTGGCCTATGAGCAGGGTATTATTGTCCTGGATGGCCTCTAAATATGTTAGATTTATTACTGGAATGGATATTCACGATACCACCGCCGGTTTTGTTTGTTATAAAAGAAAAGTACTTGAAACCATAGATTTGAATAGTATCCAATTTGTGGGCTATGCTTTTCAGATAGAAATGAAGTTTAAAGCATATTTGCTGAAATATAAATTAGAGGAAGTTCCTGTGATCTTTACAGATAGAACAAGAGGAACTTCAAAAATGAGTGGCTCCATAATTTCTGAAGCCATTTTTGGGGTAATAATAATGAAGATTAAAAGTCTTTTTAAGCAGATTAAATTGAAATGAAGAAGGTCTTAATTAAGAACGCGAAGATTGTAAATGAGGGTAAAATCACCGAAGCTGATGTTTTTATTGAGGACGGGATAATTGTAGAAATTGCCGAAAGCATTAGCGCCAAATCACCCGATGTGCAAATTTTTGATGCCGAAGGCACCCATTTGTTGCCGGGTGTAATAGATGATCAGGTGCATTTTAGAGAGCCCGGTCTTACCCACAAAGAAAATATAGAAATGGGTTCTCGTGCCGCTGTAGCCGGTGGAATTACTTCTTTTATCGAAATGCCGAATACTATTCCGCAAACAACTACCGTAGAAAAACTGGAAGAGAAATTTGAACTGGCTAAGGCTAAATCCTACGCCAACTATTCTTTTATGTTTGGGGGTACTAATGATAATCTTGAAGAAATTCTAAAGGTTGATCCTAAAACTACAGCAGCTTTAAAACTATTCTTAGGTTCCTCTACCGGAAATATGCTGGTAGACGATGAAAAGACTTTAGAGCAAATTTTTTCGAAATCGCCCTTGCTAATTGCTGTACATTGTGAAGACGAAGAAACAGTACAAAAAAATCTTAAGGAATGCATAGATCGTTACGGTGACGATATTCCTATTGAGTTACACCCAAAGATAAGAAGCGAAGAAGCCTGTTATAAATCTTCCTCAAGGGCAGTGGCGCTTGCTAAAAAGACCGGAGCAAGACTGCACGTTTTCCACGTTTCTACTGAAAAGGAACTGAGTTTATTCAGCAATAAGAAAAAGCTTAAGGATAAAAAGATAACATCAGAGGTTTGTATTCACCACTTGTGGTTCAACGATTCCGATTATCAGAAAAAAGGAACCTTAATAAAATGGAATCCTGCGGTAAAGACCAAAAAAGACCAGGAAGCTTTAATGAAAGCTTTAAATAATGATTTGTTGGATGTAATTGCGACAGATCATGCACCGCATACTAAAGAAGAAAAAAACAATGTGTATACCAAAGCTCCAAGTGGAGGGCCATTGGTACAGCATTCGTTAGCTGCAATGTTACAATTCTATCACCAGGATAAAATTTCTTTGGAAAAAATTGTAAAGAAAATGTGTCATAACCCTGCCATATTATTTCAAATTAAAGACAGGGGATTTATTCGTGAAGGCTATAAAGCCGATTTGGTGCTTGTTGACCTTAATGCACCCTGGGCAGTTCAACCCGATAATATTCAGTATAAATGTGGCTGGTCTCCTTTTGAAGGTGTGACCTTTAAATCCAGGGTAACGCACACTTTCGTAAACGGAAATTTAGTATACAGAAATTTCAAACATCAGCCTTTTGCTAAGGTGGCAGAGCGTTTGCAGTTTGATAGATAATATGTATAAAAAAATCATTTTATTGTTTAGTATCGCACTGGCTATTGGGGCGTGTCAGGATATTGAAAAGTCTGAAAAACCGGAAGATCTCATTTCCGAAGATAAAATGGTGGATATAATTACAGAAATTTCCTTGTTACAATCGGCAAGGAATGTAAGCAAACGCACATTTGAAAATACCGGAATTGACGGTCAGCAGTACATATTTGAAAAATATAATATAGACAGCGTTCAATTTAAACGCAGTAATGATTATTATGCT
>DATFJA010000227.1:0-5769 GCA_035269545.1 Salegentibacter sp. | reverse complement strand
CTTCCCTGGAAATCCAGGCTTTGGGTACTCATTATTTCTTTATAAAACTGGTACAGTGATTTAATACTTTTTAAATGCGGATAAGCTTCGTTCAGGTTTTCCAGCTTGTTAAATAGCACGTGAAAATGATACAGGAACTCTAGCCCAATCTTATTCTCACTGCTTTTCAAATGAATTTTAATCTGGTTTATAATTTCCTGAAAAGCCTCTAATGCTTTCTTAGGCGAGTTATCCCATTTTCTAAAGCAAGCTCTTATTAAAGGTTTAGCCTCAGTAGAAAAGGAGTTTATAATTTCTTCTGAAGATAGGTTTACCGTGTTTTCTGACTGAATTTTTTCAATAAAAACTTCTGTTTCCTGCTTTAGAATTTCGTGTAATGCGGGATGATTAATTACCGAAATCACATCTTTATAATAATAGGCAGAACCGGTGTTTTGATGAATTTGAAATAACCTGTCAAAAAGAGAAGCAATGGGGGCATTTTTAAGCGGAAACCCCATGGTAATATTCAAATCCTGTATATTAGGTGGCAAACTGTTTAGAACAGGTAATAGAAGATCTTCTTCTCCCAACACCACTGCAGTTTCCTGTAATGTCTCTTCATCTAAATTAGCCAGTAATTCTCCTAAATATTTAGCCTGGCCAACGTTTTTTGGAATCCCGGTAATTTGGATATTCTTGGGTTTATGATATTGGCTAACATTAAGTTTTGCCTTCTTTTTCTCATATACCGGCCAATCTTTTAAATACTGGTTAATAAAAAGGGAAGCATCGTGTTGGCAATCTTTAACAAAAACCTCATCCAGATCCCAATAGATCTCGGCTATATCATTTTCAAGCAAATGCTGAACAATTTGCTGTTCTGCAGCGTTTAATGCGTTAAATCCGATGAAAACGTGTTTAGCGTTATGATTTTGAGTATAGGCTCCAATATTTTCTGAAGCAAGGCGATAAATTAAACCCTGGTAACCTGTGTTATTGGTAAGCAATTCTTTTTTTAAAGCTTCATAATAAGCCGGCAGGCTTTTCCAGAAGGCCAAATAATTGTCAATAAGCTCTGTTTTTGGCTCCTGAATAGACCAGTGTTTTAAGTCCTGAATATCGGCCAGGTAATTAAAGAACTTTTTATAATCTATTAAATAGCGATCAATTTCATTAAAATCATGAATCAAGCTCTGTGCCCAGGCAGTAAAGGTTTCAAAATCTTCCTGTGCCTCTTCTGGAGTAATTGCTTTGTAAACTTTATAAAATTCAAATAAAGTTATGGTATTATCTACAGTTTTGGCTTCAGAGATAACTTCGGTGAATTCCTCAATACTATAAACTTTTGGGGCGAAAATATGATGAGTACTTAAAGATGAAAGCTCTTTAAGCAAAAAACTTCCGGCTCTCTTGCTGGGAAGGATAAAGATTGTTTCTGAAATATTTTCTTTAGAAGAAATAAGCTCTTTAAGAACTCCTGAAATAAAAGATATCATTGCATAAAAATAAAAAACGCCCCGGGAACCGAGGCGTTTTTATATAATAATTATCTAACTAATTACAAGATTATATTATTCCATAGAAGAATTAGAATCTTTTACTTCTTTATTCTTATCTAAAGAAATTTCTACTCTACGGTTTTCTTGTCTTCCAGCTGCTGTATTGTTAGTAGCAATTGGTCTTTCTTCACCATAACCTTCAGAAGTTAATCTGCTGCTTGGTACACCATTTTCTTCCAACCATAGTTCAACTGATTGAGCACGCTCACGAGATAATTTCTCATTATATTCAGCGCTACCGGTACTATCTGTGTGACCTTCAATATGGAAGATAGTGTTAGGATATTCGTTCATAATTTCTGCAATAGACTCTAAAGCCTCTTCAGAGTTATCTCTAATAGTTGCTTTGTTCAAGTCGAACAATACAGTTTGAGAATACTCATTCAATTCAGAAATAACTTCTACGTCTGGCTCTGGACAACCGTTATTGGCTGCAGTTCCAGCAAGTTCAGGACAATCATCATCTTTATCTAATACACCGTCATTATCCATATCTTCGTAAGGACATCCGTCATTTTCGGCAGGTCCTGCTTCGTTTGGACAGTCGTCTTCTTTGTCAGCAACTCCGTCGCCGTCAGCATCAGGACATCCATTCATTTCCATAGATCCAGCTTCTTCTGGACATTCGTCTTCAGGATCTGGAACGCCGTCACCGTCAGTATCAGGACATCCGTCAAATTCAGCTAAACCAGCTTCTTGTGGACAGTTATCCATACGGTCTTCAATTCCATCTCCGTCAGAATCTGGACATCCGTTAAATTCTGGTAAACCAGGAGTTTCAGGACATTCATCATCTTTATCGTAGATTCCGTCACCATCAGAGTCCGTTCCTCCAAACATGAATTTTACACCACCGGCGTGTTGAAAGTGGGTAGCGCCATCTACATCAAATACATGTTTATAATTAGATTCTAATGTTAAGGCAATATTGTCGCTAAACCAGAAGTTTAGTCCAACCTTACCATTAAGAGTTCCTGCGTTTAAACCTGAAATAGCAGAGTCACCGTTTTCGGCAATGCTGGTGTAACCACCACCAATACCAACTACAGGATCAATCCACCCATCGTTAAGTAGTGCTCTTAAACTATAATTAAAAGATCCATCAACAGCATAGTATGCCATTTGTGGAACTGACTGTTCACCATATTGTTCTATTTGATTTAAAGAACCTGCAAGTTCAAAGACAAAACCTCCACCAATATAGCGACCTACTGTTAATCTTGATACAGAAGGCAGGATATTCCAGTGATCTCCAGTGTTAAAGTACTCATTAAAAGTTCCGCCTATATCATCAGTGGGATAGAAATCTACCGCATTGGTTTGAACTCCCACAGACCAGGGATTGTTAGCATCCTGTGCACTTACCGAAGTAATACCCAGAACCAACATTGTAGCGAATAAAATTTTGCTAAGATGTTTCATATTCAATAGTTTAGTTTTAAGTGTTAATTGTTAACAAAAGTATACTGTTAAAGCGTATCAGCAAAGCATAAAATAATAAAGTTTTCTTAATAAACCCTTGAATAGTGCTGTTTTTGAGAGCTTTTTTAAGAGTTGCGATCCTTTAATTTCACTACTTTTTCAGAGCGCCGTAGTTAGTGTTAAAAGCTTTTTTTAAATAACTCCCAATTCTTTGCCTACCCTTGTAAATGCTTCAATAGCCTTGTCTAAATGTTCCTTTTCATGTGCTGCAGAGAGTTGAACTCTAATCCTTGCTTTTTCTTTTGGAACCACAGGATAAAAGAATCCAATTACGTAAATACCTTCTTCCAGTAACCTGTCTGCCATTTTTTGAGATAATTTGGCATCGTATAACATCACCGGAACGATTGCTGCTTCGCCATCAATAATCTCAAAACCGGCATCTTTGATTCCCTGCTTGAAATATTTAGTGTTGCTTTTTAATTTCTCACGAAGACTACTGTCATTCTCCAGCATATCAAAAACCTTAATCGATGCTCCTACGATTGAGGGTGCCAGAGAATTTGAAAATAAATATGGTCTTGATCGTTGCCTTAATAATTCTACGATTTCTTTTTTAGCTGTAGTGTAACCTCCCATAGCACCGCCAAGTGCTTTTCCTAAAGTACCTGTAATGATATCTACTCTGTCCATTACCCCTTTTTCTTCCAGAGTACCAATTCCTTTTTCTCCAATAAAGCCGGTAGCATGGCATTCATCTATCATTACCAGAGCATCATACTTGTCTGCCAGGTCACAAATTTCATCTAAAGGAGCTACAAGACCATCCATAGAGAAAACTCCATCGGTAACGATAAGCTTAAATCTTGCTCCTTTTTCGTTAGCGTCTTCAAGCTGTTTTTCCAAATCGGCCATATCGCCATTTTGGTAACGATATCGCGCTGCTTTACATAAACGTACCCCGTCAATAATAGAAGCGTGGTTTAGTGAATCTGAAATTATCGCATCTTCTTTGGTTAAAAGTGGTTCAAAAATTCCGCCATTAGCATCAAAACAAGCAGCATAAAGAATAGTGTCTTCAGTGCCGTAAAAATCGGCTATTTTTTGCTCTAGTTCTTTATGAATATCCTGGGTGCCGCAAATAAACCTAACACTAGACATTCCAAAACCGTGAGTATCCAACGTGTCTTTTGCGGCTTTTATAACCTCTGGATGTGAGGATAATCCTAAATAATTATTAGCGCAAAAATTGATTACTTCCTGCCCGGTAGAAATTTTGATCACCGCGTCCTGTGGGCCTGTAATTATTCGTTCTTCTTTAAAGAGACCGTCTTCTTTAATCTGATCGAGCTCTTTTTCTAAATGTTGTTTTATTGATCCGTACATAATTCTATTTTTTACAAACTTACATTTCTTTTAAACAAGGCGCACTTTAAGCGCTTTATTTGTGTAAACAAGGTTTTTACTGCCTACGTTATAACCCATATCTTCTAAAACTGTGGCATAAGTATTTATTTGAACTTCGTGAGAGGTATCAAATTTTCCGGTTTTGTAATCTATAATATCCACAATGTTTCCGGAAAAATTAATACGGTCTGGCCTCAATCTTTTACCTTCAGGAGTTAAAATATCACGCTCGTTATAATTTTTTGCTTCTTGTGCATAAAACGCTGAAAGCTGTGGATGATTAGTGATTTCAAGAAGTAGGGTTTCTATTTTTCCTGCGGAATCTTTTGTAATCATACCATCGTTTATAGCCTGGAAAATAACGGGCTTAACCTGATCTTTATAATCTATTTGTGACAATAATTCATGCAGGATTTCTCCTTTTTCTATCGCTTCTTCCTGCTTGCTATCCCATAGCATTCCCGATTTCGTTACAATATTTACCGCTTTATTCTGAGTTGCCGAGGAATAAAATGTTTTTGAAATAATATTTTCTGAATGATTTTCTTCTGAAATTTCCGGGCTTCCAATTTCGCCGAATTCATAAGTATTGATGTTGGAATCCCACCTCCCAATTTCTTTTAAAAAACCAATCAGCAAGCCGGAAGTTTTATAGGCTTTTTCATTGCCTTTTGCATCTATTTCTTTTTTACTTAGCAAATACAACTGTTGTGAAGCACGGGTACAGGCTACATAAAGTACATTTAAGGTATCGAGTTCTTTTTGATGAATTAACTCGGTGTAAATATCTGAAGCCTTAGGTCCCCAATTCAGCATTTTATCTGATGCACTCAGGTAATTCATAGGAATTTCATCTAATGGCGGCTCCATTGGTAGCCAAAGCGAATCCATACGCGTGCTTTTGGAATCCGAATTCGCATAAGGATAGATCACCACCGGGAATTCCAGGCCTTTAGATTTATGAATAGTCATTATTTGAACCGCATCTTCAGCTTTGGGAACTACAATGCTTAGATTTTCTATTTCCTGTTTCCATAGATCGATAAAATCGGCTATACCGGCAGTGGCTTTTTGAGTGCTTTCAAAGATAAAATCCAGGAAAAACTGCACATAAGCATTAGATGTTTCTACCAAAGAAAAACTTCGAATAATATATTCTGCGGCTTCGTAAACTGAAAGTTGCCTTATTTGATCAAGTTCAAAATCAATATTATAATCTTTTAACCAGTGGAAAAAAGCCTTGCCATCTTTCTTTAAATTCGTTGAAATAATAGGGTAGCGGTTTTCTATTTCTAGAAACTCGGCCAGGAAATCAAATAGTTCAAGTTTTAAATTATTGTCTTTAGGAGTTATTGAAAATTCCAGTAAATGAGCGATAAAATTCACTTCAGGTGAATTG
>DATFJA010000226.1:0-3490 GCA_035269545.1 Salegentibacter sp. | reverse complement strand
TGTAAATTTGGAAAGTTTACCGAATTTGTTGTGCTCCCGGTATTGATATACTCCATAATTTTTCCCGGAACAAAATTTCCGATGTTTTCCTGGGCTTCCAGTGTACTTCCACCAATATGAGGTGTAAGAATCACATTTGGTAAATTCCTTAATTCGGAAACAAATTCTTCATTATTTGTTTTTGGCTCCTGAGGATATACGTCTATCCCGGCTCCCATTATTTTTCCGGCCTCAATATTCTTTTTTAGTGCCTTAATATCTACCACATGACCTCTACTTAAATTTAAAAAGATCACTCTATCTTTCATATAACCAAATTCCTTTTCGCTTATAATGTTTTTATTCTCCTTTCTTCCGTCTACATGAAGTGTAATAATATCAACGGTTTCCAAAAGCTCTTTAAGAGAATTACATTTGGTAACATTCCCCATTGGTAACTTCTCCTGTATATCATAATAATAGACATCAAAACCAACAGATTCTGCCATCACAGAAAGTTGTGCTCCAATATTACCGTACCCAATAATACCTAATTTCTTCCCGCGGGTTTCGAAACTATTTGCAGCAGATTTCTCCCATTTCCCCTCGTGCATTAAACGCATTTTATCGGGAAGATTACGCATTAGTAAAATTATCTCTCCCATGGCAAGTTCTACAACAGACCGGGTATTACTAAACGGAGCATTAAAAACCGCAATTCCTTTCTTTAAACAGGCCTGGAGATCTATTTGATTGGTTCCTATGCAAAAGGCTCCTACCGCTATCAGACGATTTGCGTTTTCCAGCACTTTTTCGGTTAGATGAGTTTTAGACCTAATACCTATTACTGAAACATCTTTGATCCTCTCACAAAGTTCATCTTCGTCCATTGCGCCGGGATGTACGGTAACATTATAACCTTCTTTTCTCATAATGTCTACCGCATCTTGGTGAACATTTTCAAGAAGAAGAACATTAATTCGGTTTTTGGGGTATGAGATCGCTTTGTTCATATTATGTACAAATAAAAATTCGTCTAAACTTGGTGTGATATGGTCTGCCTTTTCAAGAATATTTGCCCTTTCCACATTTTCGGTAAAAGCGTAAAATTTATTGGCAAGTCCGGCGGCTTTTATTTCATAATCGGTGTAACCGTCACCAATTACATAAACATCACCTTTTAATTTTAATCTTTTTAGTTGTTCTACTTTGCCATTATTGGAAGAAAGTACATTGTCTTTATCAAATCCAACAATATCTCCGTTCTCATCAAACTGAAAGGTATTGGCAAAAACATTTTCGGGTTTGACCCCGTAAGGTTCTACAATGGGAACTATGAACTCCTTGAACCCGTTGGAAACAATATAGATATTTTCATGGTTATCGTTAAAAAATTCCCGGTTTCTAACAAAAGAAGAAGATACTCTTTCGCCTAAATTCTGTACAAGCGCTGGTAGATGACTTTTATTAGCCTTTAAAAGCCTGAGGCGCTCCTCCAGGGATTCTCTAAAAGACATTTCTCCCTTCATCCCCCTATCGGTTAAGGCTTCAACCTCGGCAAGGTTCTTTTTTTTATCGGGATCGGTTGCCAGGGAAATCTCACCCAGAACATCCAGGGCTTCAACCTGGGTAAATGTGCTATCAAAATCTATTACAAAGTGTTTGTTTCCACTCATAGTTAAGGTACTCTAAAATGAGCCTTAAAACTACTCTTTTTAGAAATCTTAAATTAACTATTTCAAAAAAAATACAAGGAGTATAATCTTGTTATTTATAGATTTTTAATATTTCACAAAATGAGATAGCTTAAAATAAAAAGCTGATAAAATCCTTTTAAATTCAGGTTCTAAAAATGAAGTTTTCTCGATTTTTAAAATAAAAAAGTCTTTTTCAACACAAAACTGGATTATTCTAGATTCCCAAATATCCGCTCATAAAAAATGCCTTTACTAAACGGATTTTCCGCAGTAAAGGCATTTTAAAAATAATATTATAAAAGCTCTATTCTTCTACAATAAACTTACCATTCATAACAGAATAGTGACCAGGGAAGCTACAAATAAAATCGTATTCACCGGCTGCAGGAGCTTCAAATTCTATAGTTACTTCTTCACCCCCACCAATCATTTTGGTATGCACGATAACTGCATCGGTGTCTTCAGGAATGTAATCGTTATCTTTAGCCTGAACTGCTTTCTGACCAAATTCGTTAATTACGGTCCCTTGCTTTAATAAAACCCAGTTGTGACCCATTACGCTTTTTTCCATTTCTCCAACGTGTTCTAAAGTAAGACGAACGGTTTGCCCGGCTTTTACTTTAATTTCGTCCTTGTTAAAACGCATTTGATCATTTCCTTCAATAGTTACTTCCACTACATCTTCATCTGCAGAATCACTGCTTGCTGAAGACTTTTCAGTAGTAGTTTCAGCTTGTGGGCTGTTACCATCACCAATAGTTATTTGATCTTTTTCTTCTTTCTTATCTCCGCAGGCAATCATTGCTACGGCTCCTAGAATTAAAATAGATTTACTTAAAAATTTCATTCTTAATTATTTAATGTTTGTATTTAGTTTTTAGACTCTCTCAAAGATAAATTAATTTTATTTCCTAAAAGATTTCCCTAAAGCTTTTTTTGTAGCATCATTTAGATATAAAGGCCTTGAGGGCTTTTATTTTCCCAAAATCCCTTATCTTCATAGATTGAATATAAAACCACAACTAATGAAAAAAGCAATTATAAAAAGCCTGGGAATTTTTGCGCTGGTCGCAGGATTTCAAGCCAATTCTCAGGAACAAAACGATGAGAAAAAAACTATGGATAATATTTTACTTGCTGAATGGTACGGACCGTACGCCGGAGTTCCAGCTTTTGATAAAATGAAAGTAGACCTCGTAAAACCAGCAGTGCTTAAAGCAATGGATGCGCATCTTGCTGAGATCGATAAGATCACCCAGAATACAGAACCGGCAACTTTTGAAAATACTATTGTACCGTTCGAGGATTCTGGTGACCTTTTAAATCGTGTTTTTACTTACTACGGTATTTTCAGCAGCAATATTTCCAGCCCAGAGTTTAGGGAAGTTCAACGAGAACTTTCTCCGGAAATTTCTGAATACAGTTCTAAGATTTCTCAGAATACCGCATTATTTGAAAGGATTAAAACTGTATATAAGAATTCACAGGAAAATCCGCTACCTGCTCCCGAGCAACGCGTAATTGATCTTGTTTACGAGGAATTTGCAATGGAAGGTGCCAATTTAAATAAAGAAGACAAAGAGCGCTATGCTGAGATAAACAAAGAACTGTCTGAACTTTATACCAAATTCTCTAATAATGTGCTCGCAGAAGAAGAAAACTACATTGTTTACTTAACCGAAAACCAACTTAGTGGCCTTCCGGAATCTTATGTGAAAGCTGCAGCCAGCACGGCTAAAGCTAATGGTGAACCCGGCAAGTACGCCGTAACCAACACGCGTTCTTCTATGGATCCTTTTTTAACCTATTCAGAT
>DATFJA010000225.1:0-7942 GCA_035269545.1 Salegentibacter sp. | reverse complement strand
TACTATTTATCTCAACTTTAAATAGTAAAGCCCAAAATTCTGAAATTAGCGGAGACGCTTTTGCACATACCTATTCTATTGTAGCCCGGGATGCTAAAACCGGCGAGATGGCTGTGGGCGTTCAAAGTCATTGGTTTTCGGTTGGACCTTTGGTAGCCTGGGGGAAATCTGGAGTTGGTGTGGTTGCCACGCAGTCTTTTGTAAATCCTGCTTTTGGCCCCGAAGGCCTTAAACTTTTAAACGAAGGCTACACTCCGGAAGAAGCTATAGAAACACTTATTAATAACGATGAAGGTCGCGCCTTTCGGCAATTAGCCATCCTTGGAAAATCAGGAAAAAATGCTGCTTATACCGGGAAAGATTGCGTAGCTGAAGCCGGACACATTACTGGTAATAATTTTTCGGTTCAGGCCAATATGATGCTTAACGATAAAGTAGTTCCTGAAATGGCTAAAGCCTTTACCGAAAATGTAAATCTTCCTTTAGCCGAAAGAGTCGTAGCCGTACTAAAAGCAGCACAGCAAGCAGGCGGAGATATCCGCGGAAAACAATCGGCGGCTTTAATTGTGGTTGGTCCCGATAAAGTTGAAGAAGTTTGGAAAGATAAGAATATAGACCTGAGAGTAGATGACCACGAAAATCCTATAGAAGAACTGGACAGACTGCTAAAAACTGCAAGAGCTTACGAATTTATGAACCGTGGCGATCTGGCTATGGAAGAAGGAAATGTAGAAAAAGCTTTGGAGCAATACGGCACTGCTGAAAGTATGTTCCCGGAAAACCTGGAAATGCGTTTCTGGAAAGCGGTGGCTCTTGCTAATAGCGATCGTTTACAAGAAGCGAAACAAATTTTTGATAGAATTTTTGATGAAGACGAAAACTGGAGAACAATGCTGAAACGTTTACCAAAAGCCGGACTTATAGATGTGACCGAAGAGGAACTGGAAATGCTCACGAAGCAATCTTCTAAGAATTAGTACCTTTAAAACTTAAAATATTACTGTTATGAAAATCACTATAAATAAAATTTTTCTCGGAATTGCAGTTTTAGGACTTACTGCTTTTACCTCCTGTAAAGAAGAAGAAGAAGAAAAAACTCCTGAAACTACACCAAATACTCAAATGACAGGAAACACAGCAGGTAGCGAAGAAACTCCAGATGTGAATCCTCCACATGGGCAACCCGGTCACCGTTGCGATATGCCGGTTGGCGCTTCTTTAACTGATGCTAACAGCACTGATACCCAACAGGAAATGACCTCTTCCCCTATTAGGATAAGACAGGACAAGCCTACTAAAAATCCTGCACACGGTGAGCCTTATCACGATTGCAGCATTCCTGTAGGAGGTGATTTGAAGGGTTAAGTTTTTTTCAAAAGAATAAAGGTTGTTTGAAAAACTTCTGTTTCCGTCAAGCTGAACTTGTTTCAGCTTCTAACATGTATTTATTATCAACATCTTAGATCCTGAAACAAGTTCAGGATGATTTAAAACTTTTCAAACAACCTTTTTATTAATCAGCCCTTAATCCAATCCGCCTTTTCTCTCGGCATCTCTTGGTTCAGGCCAGGTCATTTGTTCACCTGTTCTTCTGCTAACTGGTAAAATGGCCCTTTCTCTTGAAGTAGTATCAGGATCCTCGCTCGCCATATAGGTCATAATCGCGGTTAAGATCACATTACTGCGTACATCATCAAAAACTATCTTATCATAGGTATCTAAATTGGTGTGCCAGGTATAATCCCAGTAAGACCAGTTTAAAGATCTTAACATAAATGCAGGCGCTCCGGCAGCCACAAAAGAAGCATGGTCAGTTCCGCCGCTGGAAGGAGTTCCGGGGAAAGAAGTTTCAATCTCACTTTTTATTTCCTGTGGAACAGGTTCTAACCAACTCCCTATATAATCATAGGCGTGCAAAAATCCCTGTCCGCTAATATTTTTCACTCTTCCGGTTCCGTTATCCTGGTTAAATAAGGCCTGAACATTGGCTACAATTTCCGGGTTGTCTTTTACAAAAGCACGAGAGCCATTAAGTCCCTGTTCTTCACTACCCCAATGCCCGGCAATAATAGTTCGCTTAGGGTTTGGATAAAGTTTCTTAAGAATTCGCATGGTTTCCATCATAACAATCGTTCCGGTAGCATTATCGGTTGCACCGGTTCCACCATCCCAGGAATCAAAATGAGCAGAAAGAATAACATATTCTTCAGGCTTTTCGCTACCTTCAATTCTGGCTATTGTATTAAAAGTTGGAACTTCACCCAGATCTTTAGATTGGGCAACCACTTTTATCTCCGGAGTGCTATTGTTTTCGGCTAAACGATAAAGTAAACCATAATCTTCAAGAGCAAGATCTATAGTGGGAATATCATTGGTATACGCACCAAAAACCTTATTCGCACCAAACCCGTGAGACCAGTTAGAAGTTACAATACCTGCTGCACCGGCTTCTTCTAAAGCTTTTGGCAGTTCACGATAACCATATCCCGTATTTTGAATTCGGTTTCTCCAAAGGGAATCGGTTTCCTTTATATTTTCCTGCATATTTTTCCAGGATTTTTCAGTAGCCCATTCTTCCCAGTTATATGGAGGCCTACCTGTTGGCTCGTTTGCCGATATCATCACGAATTTTCCTTTAACCGAAGAAAGCATTTCAGCAAAGGCAGTAGAATCTTCTGCTTCAGGTAAAATCACCACCTCGGCAGTAACTCCTTTTTTTCCTGTAGAAGGGCTCCAGGCCAATTGCCGCCCACTTAAGGTTCTCAATCTTGGTTCTACAAGATCTATGTGGGTAATTCCTCGCTCCCAGCCTCGCCATGTTCCATATTCCTGATTTTCTGCCGAAATCCCCCAGCTTTCATATTTTTTTACCGCCCAGTCATGCGCATTTTTCATTTGTGGGGTTCCTACCAATCGCGGCCCTACCACATCTACCAGCTCGTGGGCAAGTTCTTCTAATTTTGAATTTTCATTGGCTTCCTTTACAATTTTGTCTACCATTTCTTCTTGCGCCTGCACCTGTAACGCACCGGCAACAAGGAATAAACTAAAAAGTGAACGTAAGTTTTTCTTCATTCTATTTTGATTAATATGTTAAGAATTGAGCCTAAAGATATCATTTATATCCTTTCAACTTCAGGCTAATGCTTTACTGTTTTTAGCATTTTAACTATATTGGCTGTGCTTTTAAAAATTAAAACGACAATTCCTTAAATCGATGAAAAAACATCTATCCAATCCCCTCAAATTTAAAATTCATTTTCTCTTTTTAACATTAATAGGTTTCAGTTTTATCGGTATCTCGCAAACAAGCGAGCTCTCCGTAGAAAAAATTATGCAGGATCCTAATTGGATGGGCACCTTCCCTTCTAATGTAAAGTGGAGTGCAGATAGTGAAACGATCTATTTTGACTACAATCCCGAGAAAAATGCTGAAGATTCGCTTTATAAGATTGACTTGAGCAATACTTCAAAAATAAGCAAGGTAAGCCTTGAAGAAGAACGAAAGATAATTCCCAGGTATGGCGATTTCAATAAAGACAGAAACAAAAAGGTCTATAGTGAAAATGGAAATTTAATGATTTATGAGCTAAAATCTGGTGAAACTACCCAGCTTTTAGATCTTTCTGAAAGTATCTCCAATGCCGAATTTATGGCAGATGAAAATAAAATCAGTTTCACTTTAGACGAAAATGCTTTTATCTACAATAGAAAAACGGGCAGCATTAAGCAGCTTACCAATATTCAAATCGGTAAAGCAAAAGAAGAGAAAGAAGAGAAAATTTCAGATAAAGATGCCTGGGTGAGGGACGAAAATCTTGAACTTCTGGAAGTTGTGAATCAACGAAAAACCGAAGAGGAAAATGAAGAAGCTTATCGTGAAGCTACAGCAGTAGAGGAGAGCTTTACATTTTACCTGGAAGACCGTAATATTAGCAGCTTAAAGGTTTCTCCAAATGCAAAATTTGCAACGTTTAAACTCATTACCCGCGAAGGTGGAGAAAACACCAATGTTCCAAATTATGTAGATGAGTCGGGTTACACTGTAAATCTGCCTGCCCGCAGTAAAGTCGGGGAAAATGAAACTAAAGTTGAACTTGCTATCTACAACTTTGAAAAAGACACGGTTTATAACATAAAGACAAATGAATTACCCGGAATTACTGATCTACCCGATTATGTAAAAGATTATCCAGATAAAGAATGGGAAGAAACCGAAAGAGAAGTAGTTCCCACTACCGTTTATTTTTCAGAAAATGGGGAACACGCAGTGGTTAACATTCGTTCTAAAGACAATAAAGATCGCTGGATCGCTAAAATTAACCTGGAAACCGGCGAGTTAAATACTTTAGACCGCCAGCGAGATGAAGCCTGGATTGCCGGGCCTGGAATTGGCTATACTTTTTACGGTGGTGAAGACATGGGTTGGTTGCCGGATAATAAACATATTTACTTTCAAAGTGAGGAAACAGGATATTCTCACCTTTACCTGTTAGATGTTACTTCTGGCAATAAAAAAGCGCTAACCGAGGGCGATTTTGAAGTTTTTGACCCGGAACTTTCCAACAATAAAAAACATTGGTTTTTAACCACTTCCGAAGTTGGACCCGGGGAACGTCATTTTTATAAAATGCCGGTTATGGGCGGTAAGATGGAAAAACTGACTCAAATGGAAGGCAATAATGATGTTTACCTTTCTCCCGATGAAAAACATATGGCTATTTTACATTCCTATAGCAATAAACCCTGGGAACTATATTTAAAGAAAACGAAAGCAAATGCAGAAGCCAAACAATTAACCGAAGGACAATCTGAAGCATTTAGCAACTACGACTGGAGAGAGCCTGAATTAATAGAATTTGAGGCCGAAGATGGCGCTATGGTGCCCGCCAGGTTATACAAACCGGAAGCTGATGTAAAAAATAATGCGGCGGTAGTTTTTGTGCACGGTGCAGGTTACCTGCAAAACGCGCATAAATGGTGGAGCAGTTATTTTAGAGAATATATGTTTCATAATTTACTAACCGATCTTGGCTACACGGTAATAGATATCGATTACCGTGGAAGTGCAGGTTATGGTCGCGATTGGAGAACAGGAATTTACCGCCATATGGGTGGTAAAGATCTTTCTGACCAGGTTGACGGCGTAGATTATTTAATTGAAAATCATGGAATAAACCCTGAAAAAGTTGGGATTTACGGTGGAAGTTATGGCGGATTTATAACTTTAATGGGAATGTTCACCGAACCTGAAACTTTTAAAGCCGGTGCTGCATTAAGATCGGTAACCGATTGGGCGCATTATAATCACGGCTATACTTCTAATATTTTAAATGAACCGGCAGCAGACCCTATTGCTTACAGAAGATCTTCTCCCATTTATTTTGCTGAAGGCCTGGAAGGTGATTTATTGATCGCCCACGGAATGGTAGATGTAAATGTTCATTTTCAGGATGTGGTTAGGCTATCACAACGTTTAATCGAATTAGGCAAAGAAGACTGGGAAATGGCAATTTATCCCGTAGAAGATCACGGTTTTGTAGAACCCAGCAGTTGGACCGATGAATACAGAAGAATTCTTGAATTGTTCAACGAAAGCCTTCTAGACTAATGGATATTGAATTTGTAAGAAACCAATTTCCGGCACTGGAAAGAGAATTCACCTTTATGGATAATGCCGGCGGCTCACAAACTTTAAAGAAAGTAGCAGAACGCATCAGCGGGTATTTATTACATCATAATGTTCAATTGGGTGCTTCGTATAAAGTTTCCCGTGAAGCGGGAGAAAAACTCACTTACGCCACCAAACAGGTAAGTAAATACATAAATGCGGGCCGGCCTGAAGAAGTAGTTATTGGCCCCTCTTCTTCGATGCTTTTACGAATTTTAAGTATTTGTATTAGCAAACAATGGCAGGAAGGCGACGAGGTAATTGTTACCAATACAGATCACGAGGCCAATGTTTCTCCCTGGACAGATTTAAAGGAGAAAGGAATAAAAGTAAAAGTTTGGAAAGCAAATCCGGAAAGCCTGGAACTGGAAATAAGCGACCTCAACAAATTGCTGACTAAGCGCACTAAGTTGGTAGCCGTAACCCACGCTTCTAATATTTTAGGAAGTATAAATCCTATTAAAGAAATTGCAAAAACCGTGCATAAGGCTGACGCGCTTATTTGTGTAGATGGTGTTGCCTATGCACCCCATAGGCGTGTAGATGTAAGAAAACTGGATGTAGATTTTTATGTGTTTAGCTGGTATAAAACCTATGGTCCACATTTAGCGGTGATGTACGGAAAGTACAATCAGTTGTACAAAATGGAGGGTGTAAACCACTATTTTTTTACGAAAAAAGATGTTCCCTATAAGTTCCAACCCGGAAATCTCAACTTTGAACTCACTTATAGTTTACTGGGAATTACAGAATATTTTGAACAGTTATTTAAGCACGAATTCCCAAAAGAAAAGAAGATCGATTTTCAGCAAAAAATGGAAAAGATCTTTGAACATATTGGTAGGCATGAAGAACGAATTAGCAAACCCCTGATTAATTATTTAGCTGAACATCCAGACATCAAAATTATTGGGAAAGATACTGCCGATAGGGAACAAAGAGTACCCACAATTTCATTCGTACACAGCAAGAGGAAAAGCGATGACATTGTTGAACGAGTAGATGATTATCGTATCGGGATTCGGTTTGGAGATTTTTATGCCAAAAAACTAATTGAAGACGCTGGTTTAAAAGAAAAAAACGGTGTGGTAAGAGTTAGCCTGGTACACTATAACTCTCTCGATGAAGTAAAAAGATTGATTTGGGTTTTAAAGAAAGTGATTTAATGTCTTTGTAAGATTTCGTCATTGCGAGACCCTCTACAAAAATCTTTAGAAGCGGCGGTGTTGATGTTTCAAAGCAGCGCTTTGGAATCTTTTTCCGCAGTATAAGTTTTGTTTTGCGTTAAAAAATCTTGAAGCCTTGGAAAGATTTTAGCAAAACAAAACTGGTTTTCAGCTGTGCTGAAAAATACCTTGGAAAAAGCGCCTTTTCTTTTGTTTCGTTTTCTTTTGTATCCAACGAACGGAGTGAGAGGAATACATAGCAAAGAAAATGAAAAATAAGTTGTTTTAAACACTTTAGCTAAATTATTGATATTTATATTGTTAATGAATTAAGTCAATGATAGGAAACGAAGCAATCTGTCAATTTCTATTAATCAGGTTTGAGATTACTTCTCCCTAGAAAAAATGGAATAGTAATGACAAGTCTAATTGAACTTTAAATTAATCAGGGCTTAAATTTTACCTCTAAAAAACTAAACTATCCTAAAGCTTGCTTCAGGTCGTTTATTAGATCTTCTTCATCTTCAATTCCTACGCTTAACCTAATAAGAGAATCTACCACTCCGGTTTTTTCTCTTTCTTCTTTCGGGATAGAAGCATGCGTCATACTTGCAGGATGCCCAGCCAGGGATTCTACTCCGCCAAGCGATTCTGCCAGAGTAAACACTTTTAAGTTTTCTACAATTTTGGTAGCACTTTCCAGGGTGTTTTCTTTAGTCGTAAAAGAGATCATTCCGCCAAAACCTTTCATTTGTTTTTTAGCGATATCATGGTTTGGATGATCTTCAAATCCGGGCCAGTATACCTTTCCTACTTTTGGGTGCGATTTTAGAAACTTAGCAACTGCTTCCCCATTTTCACAGTGACGCTGAATTCTAAGATGCAGCGTTTTTATTCCGCGTAAAACCAAAAAGCTGTCCTGCGGTCCGCAAATAGCACCACTCGCTTTTTGAATAAAATAAAGTTTTTCAGCTAAGTCTTCATCTTTCACCACCAGGCTACCCATTACCACATCACTATGGCCGCCTAAATATTTTGTAGCACTGTGCATTACAATATCGGCTCCCAGGTCTAAAGGTTGTTGTAAATAAGGGGTAGCAAAGGT
>DATFJA010000224.1:0-3757 GCA_035269545.1 Salegentibacter sp. | reverse complement strand
TTTAGTGCCAAATATACCATATATTTGCTGAAAATTATTTTATGCAGGCTGTAGTTTTTTGGTTGATTTATCCGTTGCTTTGGCTTATTTCCATTCTACCATTTTGGCTTTTCTATCGCGTTTCAGATGTGGTATATTTTACAGTCTATTATCTCGTTGGTTACAGAAAAAAAACTGTTACAGACAATTTAAAATTGGTTTTTCCTGAAAAGTCTTCTGAAGAAATTATTAGCATTCGGAAAAAGTTTTATGCTCATATGTGCGATATGTTTTTGGAAATGGTGAAGAGTATTTCTATTCCTGAAGAAGAACTAAAAAAACGTTTTGTTTTTACAAACCTCGAAGAAATACGAAGAATAGAAAAACTGGATAAAAGTATTATGCTAATGTGCGGACATTATGCCAGTTTCGAATGGCTTTTTGCATTACAACTCCACGACTTAAAACACGGTGCATTTGGTATCTACAAAAAAATTAAAAATCCCGGTTTTGATAAATTAATAAATGATATTAGAAAAAGGTTTGGCGCAGAACTTATTCAAAACTCTAAAGCTAATATGCGCATTACTCGCAATGAACAGGCAGGTTTACGTGGTGCTTATGCAATGGTAGCCGACCAATCTCCCAAATCTCCCAACTATAAATTCTGGACCGATTTTATGGATAAAAAGGTACCTTTTTATACGGGTTCTGAAAGGATAGCCAAACAATTTGATATGGTAGTGGTTTACCTGCATGTAGAAAAAGTAAAAAGAGGCCATTATAAGGCCTCTTTAATTAATATTTCTGATAAACCCGCTGAAACTGAAAACAACCAAATTACTTTAGATTATATAAAGCATTTGGAAAAACAAATTAAAGAAAAACCAGAACTTTACCTGTGGACGCATAAACGCTGGAAGCATCTTGGGAAAGATATTCCCGAAAATGCCGTAGTACTTTAACCCACTATTTTTTTAATTTCTTTAATCATATCCTGGGCAAGATCATCTGCTTTATCCTGGGATTTTGCTTCGGTATAAATCCTGATAATTGGCTCGGTATTCGATTTTCTCAAATGCACCCAATTTTCGGCGAAATCTATTTTCACTCCGTCTACCGTAGAGATTTCTTCGTTTTTGTATTTTTCTTCTATCGCTTTTAAAATCTCGTCTACATCAATTTCAGGAGTCAACTGGATTTTATTTTTACTCATATAATAAGCAGGATACTCTTTTCTTAATTCAGAAACACTTATATTTTTTTCAGCTAAATGCGTCAAAAATAATCCAACCCCTACAAGACTGTCACGCCCGTAATGCGAATCAGGATAAATGATCCCGCCATTTCCTTCACCTCCAATAACAGCTTTAACATCTTTCATAAGCTGTACTACATTTACTTCACCCACAGCACTGGCCTTATATTCCCCGCCGTGTTTTTTAGTAACATCATTAAGCGCTCTTGAAGAAGAAAGGTTGCTCACGGTGTTACCGGGAGTTTTAGAAAGCACGTAATCTGCACAAGCTACAAGGGTATATTCTTCCCCAAACATTTCTCCGTTTTCATCAATAAAAGCAAGCCTGTCCACGTCTGGATCTACTACAATCCCAAAATCTGCCTTCTCTTTTTTTACCAACTCACAAATGTCAGTAAGATGTTCTTTTAGAGGTTCCGGGTTATGCGGGAAATGACCATTTGGTTCACAATATAACTCTACAACCTCAACTCCCATTTTATCAAGAAGTTTTGGAATAGCAATACCACCGGTAGAATTTACTCCATCTACAACCACTTTAAAACCAGCCTTTTTAATCTTATCGGCTTCTACAAGCTTAAGTTTTAAAACTTCCTCAATATGAATATCTATGTAATTATCTATTTTAGTAATTGTTCCAAGATCATCAACTTCAGAAAAATTAAAATTATCCTGCTCTGCATATTCCAAAATTTTTGCGCCTGCCGCTCCGTCAAGAAATTCTCCTTTTTTATTTAATAATTTTAGCGCATTCCATTGTTTTGGGTTGTGGCTAGCAGTAAGAATAATTCCGCCATCGGCTTTTTCTAAAGGCACAGCTATCTCTACAGTTGGGGTAGTAGAAAGATCTATATCAATAACATTAATTCCCAGACCGGACAAGGTGTTCATGGTTAGTTCCTGAACCATTTTACCGGAAATCCTGGCGTCCCGGCCAACTACTACGGTCAACTTTTTATCTTCTGAATTATTTTTTAACCAGGTACCATAAGCGGCAGCGAATTTCACTGTATCTATTGGTGTAAGATTATCTCCAGTTTTGCCTCCAATAGTTCCGCGTATACCTGAAATTGATTTTATTAAACTCATAAGTTTATTTTATAATGAATATTTTCTATATCGTAAGCTGGCCAAAGCAAGCTTACAGAGTATTTTATTTTTAATTGTTGAATTCCGATTATTGTGTGAAATTTTGACAAATATACAAGTAGCAGGTAGCTAGCGCCAAAACTTAACAAAAATTAAACAGGAAACTACCGGATTTGTGTAACTTTCAAGAATGAATTTCTTGGCACATATATACCTATCAGGAGATAATGACCAGTTAAAAATTGGAAACTTTATAGCTGACTCCATTAAAGGAAAAAATTATACGCACTATTCAAAAGAAATTCAAAAAGGAATTGTACTACATCGCGCTATTGATACTTTTACTGATACCCACCCTATTGTACGCAAAAGTGTATCACGTTTGTTTGATAGATATGGACATTATAGCCGGATTATCGTAGATATTTTATATGACCATTTTTTAGCGGCGAACTGGAAAGATTATAGCGATATTCCTTTAAAAACTTATACCGAAGACTTTTACAAACTCCTTCAGCATAATTTTGAGATTCTCCCAAAACCAGTTCAAAATTTCCTGCCCTATATGGTTGCCGATAACTGGCTATATAATTATCGAAAAATTGAAGGGATTGAAAAAATTCTTTTTCAAATGAACCGAAGAATTAAGTATCGCACTAAAATGCATTTAGCCGTAGAAGAACTCAGAGAATATTACGAGGAATTTGAAGAAGAATTTAAAAGGTTTTTTGAGGAGTTAAGAGCTTATGTTAAAGTTCAAATAATTCCAAAATAAAAAATTAAGTAATTATCTTATTTTTTTGCCGGTGATAGAATGCGAAAAATATCCCCAACCTGTAGAAAATTGTTTACCAGTATTACCCATAAAAAAACCCGAACAAAATTGTCCGGGTTTTTTACTTTTATTAGAACTCGAGTACTATACCCAATACCAACGGTCATTTTTTAATTCTACTCTTTTGAAACCGTATTTGGTCCAATAATACCAAAGATCATTAGACCTTAGTACAGTTACACCACTGATAGTATAATATTGTCCATTAGTATATGAAGGTTCACTCCCATCTTCTGGGTACATAGCGTTAATTCCATGAATATCTCCAGAAGAAAGACCAGATCTTTGAACCTGGTACAAACTGCCGTCTGTCTTAGTAATTGTAGGATCTCCGTTCTCAGAAAAGGAATAAGCTCCGTACATCATTATTGAACCGAAATCAAGACTGGAAGTAAATTCATTTCCGTCAAAACCACTGGTTTCATAGGTATGGAAATTATGCTCAGTTCCACTTCTTACATTATCAAGGTGGACGGTAATATAATTATCTCTGTCTACACGGCTTTGCTCGTGCCATAGACCCACAGCGTGACCAATCTCGTGAATAGTATTTCCTGTACTACAGTGTTCAGATAAGGTAATGTTCTGCTTTCCTC
>DATFJA010000223.1:0-19494 GCA_035269545.1 Salegentibacter sp. | reverse complement strand
TAAAGCATGGCAGAAAAACTTGCGCAACGACCTTCGTCCCTCATAAAAGTAGTTCTTTTTGGGCCTGAATCTACCGGAAAAACCAGCCTGGCAGAAATGTTGGCGAATCATTATGATACTTTTTGGGTAGAAGAATATATGAGGGAATATCTTCAGGAAAAATGGGATAAAGAAAAAAAGATTTGTGAGCCAAAAGACATGATTCCTATTGCTGAAGGCCAAATGAAACGTGAAAATATGTTGGCCGAAAAAGCTAATAATCTCCTAATTAGCGACACTAACCTTTTAGAGCTAAAAGTCTATTCAGAGGCTTATTACAAAGGTTTTTGTGATGCTCAACTTCTTAAACATGCGTTAAACAATCAATACGATTTGTACTTTTTAACGTATATTGACGTTCCCTGGACCCCTGATGATCTTCGGGATAAACCCGAGGACCGAAAAGGGATGTTCAAACGCTTTGAAGAAGAGCTCATAAAACATAAAAAGCCTTATGTAGTTTTAAAAGGTGATCTTATAGATCGTTTTAATATTGCCATAGAGGAAATAGACGAACTTTTAAAAAATAGATAGACGTGGAGTTTAGCGAAATAGACATTTTGCAGATTGAAGAAAAAGGATTATCAACTCAGGAAGTTGAAAGACAAATTCAAATATTTGAAAGAGGAAATATAAAAGTAGATATACAACAAGCAGCAACCCTGGGTAACGGGATATTTGCTTATAATGTTGAAGATCAAAAGAAGTTTATTAAAACTTTTGAGGACAAAAAAGAACAGCTGAATCTGTTGAAATTTGTTCCTGCTTCTGGTGCGGCAACAAGAATGTTTAAAGCATTCCACAATTTTGCAAATGAATTTGATCCTGAAAAGGCAAGCTTAAGGGATTACTTAGATAAAAAAGAAAACAAAAACCTACAGTTGTTTTTTGAAAAAATAGAGAAGCTGCCATTTTTCGAGCAAGCCTACAAAAAAGCTAAAGACAACCATCCTGATTTTTCAAATAAATCTAATGACGAGCAGCATCTAATTTTGGTGAAAACTATGTTGTATGAAAACGGACTTGGATTAAGTGCATTGCCTAAAGGCCTGGTGCCATTCCATGCTTATAGTGATTTTACTGCAACAGCTTTTGAGGAGCATTTGTATGGTGCGGCAAAGTATCTTTCTGTAAATGGGCTCGCAAAATTGCATTTTACGGTTGCTGAAGGTGATAAGGAAAAGTTTGAAAATGAGTTTGAAAATATAAAAGATAGAGTAGAGGAAACTACACATACCAAATTCGAAATCTCTTACTCTTACCAGGATCCGAAAACCGATACTATTGCGGTAGACGAAGAAAACAAACCATTTAGAGACGAAGATAACAGGATGTTTTTTAGACCTGGAGGTCACGGAGCATTAATTGAAAATCTGAATCAGCAAGAAGCTGACCTCATTTTTATTAAAAATATAGATAATGTAGTGGTTGCTACTAATCTTCCAAAAGTAGTGGAGATGAAGAGAATGCTTGGCGGAAAGCTAGTTACACTGCAGGACCAGGTTTTTGAATATATGAAGGATTTAGGTACCGGTAATAATGCAGAAACAAAACTTCACGAAATTGCCGAATTTTTAGAAAATGAACTTTTTGTGAAGACCACTGATTCCTTTTCTGAATTTACGAGTAAGGAAAAAACAGAATATCTATCTAAAAAGCTAGATCGCCCATTAAGAGTTTGCGGAATGGTTAAAAATGAAGGGGAACCGGGAGGCGGACCTTTCCTTGTTAAAAATGAAGATGGCGAAATTTCCCTGCAAATAATTGAAGGTGCACAAATAGATAAAGATAATTCAGAACAGTTAGAAATTCTTAATAATTCTACCCACTTCAATCCGGTGGATATTGTCTGTAGTCTAAAAAATCACAAGGGAGAAAGTTTTGATCTGGATCAATACGTAGACGAAAATATGAGTTTTATTGCCGATAAAACTAAGGACGGTAAATCTTTAAAAGCATTAGAGCGCCCAGGTTTGTGGAACGGCGGCATGGCCTATTGGAATACCGTATTTGTGGAAGTTCCGGTAGAAACCTTTAACCCGGTCAAAACAGTGGCCGATCTACTCAAACCTTCTCATCAACCTAAATAATTAGTTTTGGACGAAGCGCAGTTAACACGGGAACTTAGTTTTAAAGCTGTGCGTAGCTCGGGTGCCGGCGGGCAACATGTTAATAAAACCTCTTCCAAGGTTGAACTTTATTTTGATGTGGAAGCTTCAGAAGGACTTTCTGAAGAAGAAAAATCACGTTTACTAAAAAAACTGGCTTCCCGGTTTACCAAGGAGCATCTTTTAATTCTGCAAAGTGAAGAAAGCCGAAGTCAGCATAAAAATAAAGCACTGGTTATAGATAAGTTCTTAGAATTACTTAGGGAAAATATTAAAAAACCGAAACCGAGGAAGAAAACCAAACCTGGAAAGGCTGCAAAATTAAGACGCCTCAAAGAGAAGAAAATCACTTCAGAAAAGAAAGCTAGAAGAAGTGATCCTTTAAAATAATTGAGGTTATTTTCCACACAAGTGTAGAAAAAACACCCTGCTTTTTGTTTAGTATCTTATGTGAGATAACGAACCGGTTCTTAAGATGTTTATTTTCAATTGCTTAAAAATACAGGTTTATACTGGTATAATTTTTAATATATTTTAATTGCTAAATTAATATTAAATATAGCAGCTTAAGATACTGTTGTATAATTTAGATTTTCGGAGAAAAAGAGGCCTTAGGGTCTCTTTTTTTGTTGTCAAAATTTCAAAAAACTCTATTTCTACATAATTTTCTCTTAAAAAAAGCAATTTTCTACATAATAAATTCCCAATAAGATTCTAAATAATTCTTAAACATCTAATTTTCAATGAAATAACATTAATTTTGTTTTTTTGGTACAATTGTTCCTAACAATATATTAATCTCAAATTGTATAGCGTAAACACTTATTATTATGAAAAAGCCTGGACTAACTTTAATTGTTGCTGCCGGAATGTTTGTGATTAATCAAGATGTGCGAGCACAGGTAGAAGAACCGCAAGAGGTTGAGCAAACTGAAGTTGTAGAAGAAACCAAGCAGGAAAATGATGATTTCATTAAGTTAGACGTTTTAGCTTTACCGCAAGCCATAAAAGATGCGATAATGACAGATATGGACGGCACTTATCCCGAAGAAGCATGGGTGAAAGAAAAAGACGGTAAGAACATTTACAAACTTGTACTCAACGTAAATGGGGAGAAGAAAATGGCCTATATAGACAAAGAAGGAAACTGGATTGAGGAAGAAGATAAATAGTTGACTACTCCAACTTCAACTTCAACTAACCATAAATTTCCGTTGAATTTATTTGCCCTACCAAAGAAGTTCAGCGGGAATTTTATAATAACAGCCGGAATTTAAGAGAAACCAACTCCTTCGGCACCAGATTTAAAGCAAAAGTAGCTGAGAGCAAGTGTGTAACTTAAATGGTTAAATAGCCTTTTGGCCTGCTAACTAACACTTATAACTATTTAAGTAGATTGGTAAATTTTGTGTAGATTGTACTTTTGCAGTTTGGAAAATGGATACCACCCAATGACAGATTAATAAATAAATTTAGATTGTCATTGAAGAGAGACCTTTAACGAGGTCTCTTTTTTTATGCTAATTTTTAAACCCAATGAATTTTAGATTGTTAAATTTGCAAGACTGTTAAATTAAAGATCAATGGCAAATATTCTTATAGTTGAAGATGATGTTCCTTTTGGGACTATGCTGAAAACTTTCCTAATCAAGCGCGACTATGAGGTTGAATTGGTTTTTTCTGGTTCAGAGGCTTTTAAAAAGTTAAAAGAGAAATCTTTTAGCCTTATTCTTTCTGATGTAAGGTTGCCCGATATGAGCGGCCTGGATATTTTAAAAGAAGTTAAAGCTGAAAATTCCTACACCCAGGTTATCATCATGACCAGTTATGCTGAAATTAGTATGGCGGTAGAGGCTATGAAAATCGGTGCTTTCGATTATGTTTCTAAACCCTTTAGGCCTGAGTCTATTTTACAAACTATAGAGAATGCCTTAACCCATACCGAGGTGCAGCAACCTGCAACACCCCAAAAGGTTGAAAAACAACAAAAAACTGTTTCAGATCAGGAGACCAGTTTTGTAAAAGGAGTAAGTGAATCTGCATTAAAATTAAGCGATTATATTGAGCTGGTAGCACCCACGAATATGTCTGTTTTGATAATGGGCGAAAGTGGAACAGGAAAAGAACAGGTGGCAAAAAGTATTCATCAACAAAGTAAGCGAGCCGGCGCACCATTTATTGCTGTAGATTGCGGGGCGATCCCCAGGGAGTTGGCTTCCAGTGAATTTTTTGGTCATTTAAAAGGCTCTTTTACAGGGGCAATAAACGATAAAACAGGACATTTTCAAGCCGCCAGTGGCGGTACACTTTTTCTGGATGAGATTGGTAATCTAAGTTATGAACTCCAGGTGCAATTATTACGAGCGCTTCAGGAAAGAAAAATTAAACCGGTTGGGAGCAATAACGAAATTCAGGTTGATATTCGAGTTATTACCGCTACCAACGAAGATCTTGCACAGGCTGTTAAAGATGGAGAGTTTAGAGAAGACCTTTATCATCGCTTAAATGAATTTTCCATTAAAGTCCCTGCCTTGAAAGAGCGCAAAGAAGATTTAATGCTTTTTGCAGAATATTTTCTCGATGAAGCCAATACCGAATTGGAAAAGAATGTGATAGGTTTTACTGAAAATGCCATAGAGGCCTTTAAAAACTATAACTGGCCTGGAAATTTAAGAGAGTTGAAAAATATGGTAAAAAGGGCCGCACTACTTACCCAGGATGAAATGATACCCCTTAAGGTGCTACCCCATGAAATCGCAACTGCTAGTCATTCTAATACAGAAACCGAATACGGACTATTCAAAAATAAGAACGAAGAACAGTTAATTTTAGACGCTCTGGAAAAAGCGGGAGGTAATAAGAGTAAAGCTGCGAGATTACTTTCTATAGATCGTAAGACACTTTACAACAAACTCAAACAGTACGACATTAAACTTTAATTTCCTGTTCCAGTTCTTCCATTAAGCTTAAAATACCAGCCTTTAATTGCTTAAATTCTACATCTGAAAAATCTTCATTTTGCTCCAGTCTTTCTAATTGTTTGGCTTGATGTGTTGCATTTATTTGTTTTAACATAGGAACCATTTTATGGGCCAGCCTGGCAACTTCTTTTTTGTCATTATCATTACGTGCAACGGCAATAAGTTCTATTTGTGATCTGGAACTTTCTATAAAAGCCTCTAAAATGGTTTGTACAGCTTCCTGGTCTCCTGCCGAAAAATCATAAATATCCTGTAGGTCGTAATGCTTGTTTTTAGAGTGCTGAAGATTGTTGTTTATTTTATTCTTGAGCTCAAGTTTGAAAATCTCAGCGATAATTTGCTGAAGTTTTCCCGGTTTATAAGGCTTTAAGAGATTTTTATTGAATCCTGCGAGTCTGTATGTTTCTGTGTCCACATCTGTTCTGCCCGATAAAGCAATAACGGGTAACTCCCCGGTTTTATGCTTTTTCCTGATATTTTTTATCAGATCAAAACCATCCATTTCCGGCATTTGTATATCAGTCAACACCAACGAATATTCTCTGTTTTCCAGTTTTTTAAGAGCCTCGCTTCCATTTAATGCGCTATCGCACTGCATTCCCATAGATTTGAGCAATTCTCGCGTAAGAGAAAGCTGAGAGGGTTCATCGTCTACTATAAGAGCAATTTTTCCGGTAAGATCGGGTAATTCTACCGTAGCTTCTACTTCAGGTGCTTTGGCGGTTTCAGTAGCTATTTTTCTTACAGGAAGAAAAACCGTAAACTCACTACCTTCACCTTGTTTACTTTTCAATTTTAATTCGCCTTTTAGCAATTCGGTTAAGCTCTTTGTAATAGTGAGGCCAAGCCCGGTTCCGCCGTAAGCTTTTTCTATTTTAATGTTTTCCTGTGAAAATTCTTCAAAGATATCTTCTTGTTTTTCTTCTGAAATACCAATTCCGGTATCCTTTACCGAGATAATGAGGCAGTAACTATCTTCAATCTCTTTCTTAAGGTAAATATTAATTTTAATTTCTCCTTCTTTAGTAAACTTACAGGCATTGGTAATTAGGTTCGCGATTATCTGTTTTATTCGAAATGGATCGCTAAGAACCTGTGTGTCGGCATTCTTAGAAGCTTCAAAAATAACATCTACATTTTTATTTCTTGTTGCCGGCAAAGCATTATAAACGGTGTCTTTTATAAGTTTCGAAGGGTTAAATGGTAAGTTCTCTACAGTCATTTTTCCCGCTTCCAGCTTAGAAAGGTCCAGTAAATCATTAACCAAATGAAGAATGAAGTTAGAAGATTTCTTCACTTGCTCCATATAATGAGATTGTTTGGTGTTTAATGAAGATTTCTCAATAAGATCTGTATAGCCAATAAGCGTGTTTAAAGGCGATCTTAAATCGTGGGTGATCGCGGCCATAAATTGCTCTCTCCTTTTTAACAGGGTTTCTGCAAAATCTTTTGCTTCTTCTAGCTGTCTTCGGTATTGCTGGCTTTTAGTGATATCTTTAATGATAAAAATTAGTGATAATAAAATAATTAGGAAGCTCACAACTCCGGCAATTAGGAAAATTTGTGAACTCTCATGAATCATATCCTGCGAAACTTTAGCTCGTTCTATGGAGGCTTCCCTTTCTTGCAGTTCGATTTTTCCCAACAACCGCCGTAATTGCTGATTGATTATCATATCATTTTCCAGGAATTCCTGTTCTTTTTTATCTAAAGTATTTTGGAACTCGCGGTTAGCCACTTCGAGGTTGTTAAGTACATTTCTAACCGAGCCAATTATAGAATCGGCTGTTCGGTTGGTGAGTTTTTCTGCATTATCCTCTCGTGAATATTCCAGCCATCTTATTAATAATCTGCGCTGGTGGGGTTCCAGGTTAGAGAAACGCTGGTTATAATTATAATCATTAAAAGATGGATCTATTCTTTTCAGCTCATTTAGAGCCTGGGAATAATAATTTTGATTGCGTTCTTGTTCTCTTAATTCGTATAGTTCCTGGAGGTTCGTAGACTTTTCAGACAGCAATTCTTTTATGCTATCGAGTTCATTTTTCATAGAACTATCAGCATAACCGGTTTTAAGCTCTTTAATATCAAGCTGAATACTATCTATTTGATTTTGGTATTTCTCCAAATCAGCTTCATTCCCGGTTTGAATAAGCTGCCTGCTTAAATTTTCAGTTTCATAAAGGCTGGTGGTAATATCGCTCAGTATAAAAAGCTGTTCGTTATTATTGCTGTTCTTCTCTGAAACTTTGCTAAAAGCAACTACCTGATTCCATACCAGCCATACAGCAATAGCGGCCAGGGCGGCTATTAGTAGGTATCCGCCAATAACTTTATAGGTTATAGATCGCTTTGTGTTTCGCATACAATTGTTACTGCCAAAATTACACCAATTAAACGAAATGAAACCGGCAGAATAATGGATCCTGAAATTTCTACTAAAAGCTTATCATTTTACGCCCGGGCAGAAATAACTGAATAGTACTAAATTTATAGGCGGAAAGATTATTGGTTTTCCATAAAAGCTTTATACATTTGCCGCAAATCTCAAAGGGGTGCCGCTTAAGTGTGGCTGAGATCATACCCAAAGAACCTGGGCAGGTAATGCTGCCAAGGGACAAGTGCAGAATGCACGAACGTATGTACTCCTGAAAATGCCAAAACACCGCTGGGCAATTTCAGGATTTTTTTTATCTAATTTTTAACCAAGGAATAATAGCCCCTTTTATTCGTAAATAATTTCTTACGAATGAAATCTTTATTATTTTTTATCGGCCTCTGCCTAATTTCACTGCAAGCCGTTGCTCAAACACACATTGTACAGGGAAAAGTAACCCGTGGCGAAAAGCCGGTAAAAGGCGTTACGGTCTATGCTGTAGAAGCTGGCAAAGGCACAGCAACCGATGAGGATGGTAGGTATAGTCTTCAGCTTAAAGAAGGAGCTTACCAGCTTCTATTTTCTTACGGGAATCAGAAAAAATTAAGTGTAAACCTTAATCAGGATAAAACTTTAAATGTAGACCTGGCTGATGCCGAAGAAGTGCTGGATGAGGTTTTTCTATCTTCGGTAAGGGTAACTGCACAATCTCCAATTACTTACAGTAATCTTAGTAATGAAGAGATCGAAGATCGTAATTTGGGACAGGATATTCCTGTTTTGATGAATTATATGCCCAATGTGGTAACCACAAGCGATGCTGGTGCCGGTGTAGGTTACACCGGTATCAGGGTGAGAGGAAGCGGTGCTACCAGCACTAATGTTACCATAAACGGAATTCCTTATAACGATGCTGAAAGTCTTGGGACCTTCTGGGTAAACCTGGGCGATTTTGCCTCTTCGGTAGAAAATTTACAGTTACAGCGTGGGGTGGGAACCTCCACTAATGGCGCTGCTGCTTTTGGAGCCAGTATAAATATTTTAACCGATGGTTATAGTGAAGAAGCAAATGCAGAAATTGCCAATAGCTATGGGTCTTTTAATACCCATAAACACACGGTAAAATTCAGTACAGGTCTTATAAATGACCGTTGGGAATTTGCCGGCCGTGCTTCACAAATAAAAAGCGATGGTTATATAGATCGAGCCAGTAGCGATTTGAAATCTTATTTTCTACAAGGAACCTATGTAAACAAAAATACACTTGTCAAGGCTATAACTTTTGGTGGTAGTGAAACTACTTATCAAGCCTGGTATGGTATAGATGCAGAAACTCTTGAAAATGATAGAACATTTAATCCCGCAGGAGTCTACACCGATGAGAACGGAAATACTAAATTTTACGAAAACCAAACCGATAATTACAAGCAAGATCATTATCAATTACTATGGAATCAGGAGTATGACGAGAACTGGTCTTCTAACCTTGCTTTTCATTATACCTATGGGCGTGGTTATTACGAAGAATATGAAGAGGATGCAACCTTAAACGAATTCGGACTGGAAAATTTTCAGGCTGGAGGGGAAGAAGTTACCACCTCAGATTTGGTGGGTACCAAATGGTTGGATAATGATTTCTATGGGACTACTTTCGGTTTGAACTATCAGGATGCCGATTGGGATGTGAATTTTGGCGGTGCGTGGAATCGATATATTGGCGATCATTTTGGAGAGGTTATTTATACACGTTTTGCTCGAAATAATGATCCTTACGAGCCATACTATGAAAATGTAGGAAGAAAAACTGATTTTAATCTCTACGGAAAAGCGACTTATGCGATTTCAGAGAAACTTGCCGGTTATTTAGATCTGCAAATTAGAACTATAGATTACGAAACAGAAGGAATTTTATCTGAAGGAAACGAATTCCTGGTAGATGATTCTTTTGCTTTCTTTAATCCCAAAGCCGGATTAACTTATGCTTTAAATAACCAAAATCAATTCTATTTCTCTTATGCTCGTGCCAATAGAGAACCAAGGAGAAGCGATTATGAAAATGGTGATCCTGAGCACGAAGAGCTAAACGATTACGAATTGGGTTGGAGACTTAATGCTCCAAGTATTCAGTTGAATACCAATTTGTACTATATGGATTATCAAAACCAGTTGGTGCTCACCGGGGGTATTGACGATGTTGGTGCTTTTATTCGTGAAAACAGCGGAAATAGTTATCGTTTAGGTTTGGAAATAGATGCAGTAATTAGACTTTCAGAAAAAGTAGTAGTAAGACCAAACCTGGCTTTAAGCCAAAACAGGAATATTGATTTTGTGTCTACCTGGGATGGAGAGCTTGTTAACTTTGGTAATACTGATATTTCTTATTCTCCTTCTATTGTTGGTGGTAATAGAATCAGCTATTTCCCGATGACCGGTTTGGAGATAAGCCTGCTTTCAAAATATGTGGGAGAACAATATATGAGCAACATCGAAGCTGAAACATCTAAACTGGACGCTTATTTTGTGAACGACTTTAATATTCAATATACCTGGAGAAATGCACCTTTGTTTAAAGAGGTGGTATTTACAGGTTTGGTCAATAACATTTTTGGTGAAGAATATGTTTCAAATGGCTATTACTATACTTTTAATATAGAAAATCCAGATACTTCAACCGGTTTGCAGACTTTGGATGGAGCAGGATATTATCCGCAAGCTACTACCAACTTTTTAGCCGGAATTACTTTAAAATTTTAATTTGTTTGTCACCTTTCTCCTCCTTTATGGGAGGGGAGAGGTTTTAAAGTCTCATTTTAGAGGGATTTTGTCGCGAATCGAAAATTCTTAAAACTAGTAAGTTGTTGTTACTTACAGAATAAATAATTTTGAAATGTTTATAAAGAGCTCGCCGATGCCGTTTTTCTAAAAATTCCTCCTTTTGATATTGCGAAGAGAAAGTTATAGTTTCTGCAGTTTCAATTATTTTCTCAATAACTTTATCGGCTGCTTTTAAATTTTTGGAGGAATAGAATTCCCAGATATGAAATAAGTCAAGTTTGGCTTGTTGAGACCAAATTACTTTTTCCATTTTTCTATTTCTTTTCTTAGCTCCTTGGTTGTATAATGTCTTCCCTCTTTTATATCCCTTTCACCCTTAAAAACTTCCTCTTTATATTTTTTGATGTTTAAAGGCTCACCGGCGATGGTGTGCGCTACTATTTTATCTTCTTCATAATCATTAATGGTAGCTTCTATCTTTTTCAATAAATCTTCATCAGCATTTTTCAGCTTATTTATCACCTGGTCTTTGAGTTGTAAAATGCTCATAATTAATCTATTTCTATAATAAATATAATTAAAATTCAAATAAAATAATTGGTTGGTAAGTTTTTAATTGTAAATCTCAATCGTATTACCACGGCGTTCAATTCGGTAAGGTTTCATGGAGTATTGGCCTTCGCCTTCCATTAATTCCCCGGTAATGATGTTATAAGAATTCCCATCTTCGCAATTACAGGTGGCAATTATACCTTCTACCGTCATCGCAGAACAATTACTGGGCGGATGATTGGGGTCGCTTAATTCAAAGGCAGTGTATTGTGAGTCATTAATATTATAAACAACAACCCCACGAATACCCTCGTTATAAGTAGCAAAGCTATTTCCGGGAAACTGAAGATCATTATATTCCGGAAAATCAAGATTTAGTTGAAGTCTGAAATTTAAATCGATTAGATTAGGATTGTTGCGCAGATTATCATCATTTGTGGAGCAGGCGCTAAAAATTACTGAAAATAGGAGTAAAACAAGAGCTTTTTTCATCATATTGGCAGAATTTTCGCTAAATAATATTATTGTTTTCAAGGCGTAAATTTATTATATTTGTTAAACAAATCCCGTCGTGCTATGGGATTTTTTCTATTTATATAAACGAGGAAGTTATGAGCAAAGTATCTTATTATACTGAAGAGGGGCTAAAAAAATTGAAAGACGAATTAAATCAGCTACGCGACGTTGAAAGACCAAGAGCTTCAGAAGCGATTGCCGAAGCCCGCGATAAGGGAGATTTGAGTGAAAATGCCGAATATGATGCAGCCAAGGAAGCACAGGGACTTTTAGAAATGAAGATTTCTAAAATGGAAGAAGTGGTCGCGAACGCAAGAGTAATAGACGAATCTCAGCTAGACACCTCAAAAGTTTTGGTGCATTCGCACGTGAAAATAAAGAATCAAAGCAATGGAGCGGAAGTAAAATATAAATTAGTTGCCCAAAGTGAAGCTGATCTTAAATCGGGTAAAATCTCGGTAGATTCTCCAATTGGGAAAGGTTTGTTAGGCAAGGAAGTTGGTGATACGGCCGAGATTGATGTCCCTAGCGGTACTATGAAATTCGAAATTTTAGAAATCTGGAGAGAATAGATTTTAGGTTTTAACAGTTTATAAAATCCTTTTCGAATACCTTTAACTAAGGTTTAGCGAAAAGGATTTTATATTTAGTGTACTAACCAATTCAAACAACTATTATGGCCAGTTTATTCACGAAAATAGTTAGAGGGGAAGTACCTTCTTATAAAATAGCAGAAGATAGTCAGTTTTTAGCTTTCTTAGATATAAATCCCAATGCACGAGGCCACGTTTTATGCATTCCCAAAAAAGAAGTAGATAATATTTTTGATCTGGACGAAGGAGTGTATCAGGAATTGATGCGTTTTTCTCGGAAAGTGGCCCTTGCATTAGAAAAAACTGTTGAATGTAAGCGGGTGGGAATGGCTGTTATAGGTCTGGAAGTACCACATGCTCACGTACACCTTATACCACTTAATAACATGAGCGATATGGACTTTTCTAATAGCGTAAAAATGGAAGATGAGGATTTCAAGAAATTGGCAGAATCCATTCACGTAAATCTTTAATGGAACCAGAAAGCTATAAGTTAGAAATTCAGCTTAGGATAGACTGGAGCGACTTAGACATGTATAAACATGTGAATAATATTTCGTTTATGAGATACATGCAGTCAGGTCGCGTAAATTTTTGGGAAGCTTCAGGAATCTATAAAATGTATGAAAATAGCAATATGGGAACCATGCTGGTTTCTACACATTGCGATTTCAAAAATTCCCTTTATTATCCCGGAAAGGCCATTGTAAAAACTAAACTCGATTTTATTAAAAATAGTAGTTTCGGCTTAAAACATTTGATTTTAGATGAAGCTAACGAGATTTGCGCCGAAGGAAAAGATGTGGTGGTTTGCTATGACTTTGATAAAGATAAGCCCTTCCGAATTCCTCAAGATCTTAGAGAAAAACTTTCTGAATTTTAAACTTTCCGAAGGGAGATTTTAAAGGTCGTACCTTTATTAATTTCGCTTTCGGCTACTTTAATTCTACCGTGGTGATAACCTTCAATAATTCTTTTTGCTAAAGACAGTCCAAGTCCCCAACCTCTTTTCTTACTGGTGTGGCCGGGTTCAAAAATAAGTTTGAATTTGTTTTTTTCCAGTCCTTTCCCGGTATCTGTTATACAGATATGTGCCCATTTTTGATCCTCCTGAATGCTGATACTCAGTTTTCCTTTTCCGCGCATAGCATCAATGGCATTTTTCACCAGGTTTTCTATCGTCCAACTATAAAGCTGACGGTTCAACATCACCGGAATATTAGCTTCAGGAGTATTTATAGAAAATTCGATAAGGCGCGAACTTCTGGTTCTTAAGTAATCATAGGTGTTCTGAGTTGCTTCAACGATATTCGTTTTTTCCAGAATTGGGGCAGAACCTATTTTAGAAAATCGCTCTGTAATTGTTTCCAGTCGCGTAATATCTTTTTCCATTTCGGTTATATAGGACTCTTTTACATTTTCCTGTTTCAAAATTTCTGTCCATCCAATAAGAGACGATAGGGGGGTGCCGATTTGGTGTGCGGTTTCTTTGGCCATCCCGGCCCAGAGTTTATTCTGTTCACTATTCTTGGTAGTAGTATAGAAGAAATAAACCACCCCAATAAAGAGAAAGCCTATTAGCACCAATCCTATAGGGTAATACTTAAGGCTGTTTAAAACAGGCGAATTCCCATAGTAAATATATTGTTTTTCTCCATTCCCCAGGTTAATAATAATAGGTTCATTCTCATCTTTTAAATTAGCTAGTAATCGTTCAGCCCGTTTAGGATTCTCTAGTTTACCGGGATCTATATTAGTTGTATAAGCAATTTCTCCATCGGTATCTGTATGGATAATAGGAATGGTAGTATTATTATTCAGAATTTCCAGGATAAGATCCAGGTCGGCATCCTCGGGGGCGGGATCTCTATCCAGCGCTTCCTGTGCTTTGGCCCAAACGCTCATTTTTGCTCTTTCGTCTTCTTTTAAACGCTGAAAAAAGATACTGGTATTCCATAACACCAGGCCTACTACGATAAGGCACGAAATAATAATAAACCAGCGGTTAAAAGTGCGTTCGTCTGTGAAGTTCATACAGGCCTTTAAGCTTTAAAAGATTTAAAGATAAGCGTTTTTATACGAATTTTATTGCACGCTCTGGCTTTTCATTCCCTGTTGGTTTCGTTACCTTTGCCAAAAAATAAATATGCTTACAATAGATCCAAAAGAGGTTAGCACGGGTAAACTTCACCGCTATTTGCTTGGTGCCATTGGGCCAAGGCCTATTGCTTTTGCCAGTACCATAGATGCTGAAGGCCGCCCAAATTTGTCCCCTTTCAGCTTTTTTAATGTCTTTGGATCTAATCCACCCACTCTAATTTTTTCGCCGGCCAGGAGAGGTCGTGATAATACGGTAAAGCATACTTACAATAATGTGAAAAATATAGATGAGGTGGTGATCAATATTGTGAATTATGATATTGTTCAGCAAATGTCTCTTTCCAGTACCGAATATGCCGAAGGCGTAAACGAATTTGAAAAGGCAGGATTTTCAATGTTGAAATCGGAACTTGTTAGACCTTTTCGGGTGGCTGAATCACCGGTTCAATTTGAATGTAAGGTAAAGCAGGTTGTGGAAACCGGCCAGGAAGGTGGTGCAGGAAATCTTGTAATTTGCGAAGTCCTTAAAATGCATATTAACGAAAGCATTCTGGATGAAGACGGATTTATAGATCAACATAAAATAGATCTTGTAGCCAGAATGGGAGGCAACTGGTACAGCCGCGCCAACCTTGGAATGTTTGAAGTGCCAAAACCACTCTCAAGTTTAGGGATTGGCATAGATGCTATTCCTGCTGAAATTAGAGAAAGTAAGATTCTAACCGGGAATGATCTTGGTAAGCTGGGAAATGTAGAAGCAATCCCAAAAGATGAAGAAACTAAAAGCTTTATAGCCGAAAATAAAGATTTGGAAGACCTGGTGAAAAACAGTAATAAAAAAGATATTCATACGCAGGCACAGTTGTTTTTGGAGAAAAATGATACTGATGCTGCCTGGAAATTATTATTAGCAAAAACAGATTAAGATGGAAGTACAAGGTAAGATTAAATTGATAGGAGAAACCAAGACCTTTGGAAACAATGGTTTTAGAAAGAGAGAAATGGTAGTGACTACCGAGGAGCAATATCCGCAACATATTATGATTGAATTCGTGCAGGATAAAACAGACTTACTTAACAATTTTCAGGTAGGGCAGCCGGTAAAAATTGGAATTAACCTAAGAGGGAGAGAATGGGTAAGCCCGCAGGGGGAGACTAAATATTTTAATTCTATCCAGGGATGGAGAATAGAAAACTTACAGGCAGGACAGCCTTCAGGTGGTGAGAATGTGCCCCCACCAGATAATTTTGAACCTGCTAATAATTTAAATGAAGAAGATTACGACGATCTTCCGTTCTAGTTGAATCTTCAATAGAGCATAGAGTAAATTAAATTATTGCATTTATCCAAATCTCCTGTAGTGAGAAAAATTGGATTCAAATTATAAAAAGCTTAGCATCCTATTAAGATGGCTAAGCTTTTTCTTTTTGTAAATTTCCTATTCATCGAATAATACCTTTTAATTGCATTATCTAGAACATAACGAAGAATTTCCGCCCATTTCTGAGACCGATGAACACGGGCTTTTGGCGATTGGGGGAGACTTGAGTTTACCGCGATTGATATATGCATACAATCATGGAATTTTTCCCTGGTATGATGCTTCTCAGCCTTTACTTTGGTGGAGTCCAGATCCCAGAATGGTGCTTTTTCCGAAGAATTTAAAAGTCTCAAAGAGTATGAAGCAGTTGCTGAAGAAAGAGAAGTTTTCGGTGACCTTTAATAAAGATTTTAAAGCGGTTATAGAAGCCTGCGCAGACATAAGACGTGACGGCCAGCATGGCACCTGGATAACTCGCGAAATGATAGACTGTTTTGGTGATTTGCATGAACTTAATATAGCTCATTCTGTAGAAGTATGGGAGGATGATAATTTAGTTGGCGGGTTATATGGGATTTATCTTGAAGATAAAAAGGTTTTTTGCGGAGAGAGTATGTTTGCCAGGGCAAGTAACGCATCCAAATATGGTTTTATCACCCTGGTTAGAAAATTAAAAGAAGATGGGGTGAAACTTATAGACTGCCAGGTTTATACCCAGCACTTGGAAAGCCTGGGGGCAGAAGAAATTCCGCGAGATGAATTTCTTAGCTATTTAAACGTTTCTGTATAAGTTTTAGCCTAATCGTCTTTTAATAAGATGAAACTCTTTTAAAATGACGCTTAGGCTTAAAATTAGAAGCTATAGGTAGCTACATCATTCATCAAGCTCTTTTACTTCTGAATGCCTAAAACAAGATATTTCGTGGTCATTTACCATACCGGTGGCCTGCATATGTGCATATATCACCGTTGATCCTATAAATTTAAAGCCTTTCTTTTTAAGGTCTTTGCTTAGTAGGTCACTAATTGCGGTAGTTGCCGGTGCATTTTTATAGTCTTCGACTTCATTCTGTATAGGCTCACCATCTACAAAGTCCCAGATGAACTTATTGAAACTGCCGAATTCTTTCTGAACCTCCATAAAGGCCTGGGCATTTCTTACTGTGGCTCTAACCTTTAATTTATTTCTTATAATTCCGGGATCTTGAAGTAGTTCCTGAATTTTATCTTCGGAATAATTCGCAATCTTTTTATAGTCAAAATTATCAAAAGCTTTTCTGAAGTTTTCACGTTTCCGCAGCACGGTAATCCAACTCAAACCAGCCTGAAATGTTTCTAAAATTAGGAATTCAAAAATGGTGTCATCATCATATACCGGTACGGCCCATTCATTATCATGATAAGCTTCATAAAGCTCATCACCTTCGCACCAACCACAGCGATTTATTTTTTCCATTCTTAAGGTTTAAAATTATAGGTAATTGTGCCAGGCTGTTCGTTTCTGCCGGCCAGGCGAGAAAATTGGGCGTTAGCTGCATATTCTAATGCTTTTTCTGTTAAGCATTCGTTTTCTGAGCTTGAGCTTGCCTTATTAATATTCGTGTCAATAACACGCCCTTCAGCATTAACAGTAATATTTACCACAATCTTCCCCGGCTTATCGCAGGTATAGATGGGATTTGGGATGAAAACCGCACTTCTGCCGCGAAGTGAAAATGCAATTGAACTATTCCTTAAACTACCCGATTGGGTTGAAATATCTTTAGAGGCATCATCTCCATCAGATCTTTTTTTATTCTCTGATTTTTTCTTTGTAGCAAAGGTTCCTGCTGTAGCAGCATCATTTCCACTGTCTGAACTTTCTTTTTGCCGGGCACTATTTTTCTCCAGGATTTCGTCCAGTTCCCGGTTAAAATTCTCTTCCCGGGCTTCCTGGTTTTCGTTAAATGCTCTATGTGTTTTTGGTGATTCCCGGGTGCTCTCTGATTCAGGTTCTTCCTCCCGGGTTTCTTCTTCAGGCTCCTCAGGTTCGGTATATTCTTCTAAATCTACCAGCATTTGTTGCTCGATTTTTTTCTTCTGAGACAGATTGAAATTATAGAGTCCAAGGATTAATACCGAACAAAAAAGTACGGTAATAATAAGGGCTTTATGTTTTTCGAAAAAATCCATGCTATAAAACAAAACCTAAGCTGGTTTATTTTATGCTGAAGGTAGTAATTTTTCAAAAGATTCGAGATCCAAAGCATCAGCTATGCGGAATTCTCCAACACGGGTACGCTTTAGAGATGAAAGATAAGCGCCGGAGTTAAGAGCGAGACCAAAATCATTAGCCATACTTCTTATATAGGTGCCTTTGCTGCAAACTATTCTAAAATCCACTTTGGGAAAACTGGGGGCATCAACCTCGAATTCTTTGATAGTAACAGGTCTGCTTTCTACTTTTACTTCCTCTCCCTTTCGGGCATATTCATAAAGTCGTTTCCCATCTTTCTTTAAAGCTGAAAAAACCGGGGGTACTTGCTCTATTTCTCCTGTAAATTTCTGGGCTGCTGCCTCTAAATTTTCTTTAGTAATATGGCTTGTTTCAAAAGTTTTGTCAACTTCAGTTTCCATATCAAAAGAAGGAGTAGTGGCACCAAGGGTAAAGGTACCGGTATACTCTTTTTCTGTACCCTGTAGTTCGGGGATTCTTTTGGTGAATTTCCCTGTGCAGATAACCAAAACGCCGGTTGCTAAAGGATCTAAAGTACCGGCATGGCCTACTTTAATTTTTTTTATTCCGCAACTCTTTCTAATTAGCCAACGCACTTTATTTACTAACTGAAAAGAAGTCCACTCCAGGGGTTTATCAAAAACCAGAATTTGGCCATTTTTAAAATCTTCAGGAGTGAATTTTTCAATTTCTGTAGTCATAAAAGTTTTTCGATTTCTAATTATAATATGCAACGGCTATAGAGACAATTCCGGCAATAAAGCAGTAAATAGCAAAATAGGAAAGTTTACTTTTTCTTACAATACTAATCATCCAGGTGCAGGCAGCAAGCCCGGCGATAAAGGAAGTGGCAAAACCTATTGCCAGAACAGAGAAAGAGGTAGAGCTTTCCATTAAATTGCCATCTAAAAGATCTTTGGCGATTTTCCCTAAAATTAAAGGGACCACCATTAAGAAAGAAAATCTTGCTGCTTTAGTTTTATCGTTTCCTAATAGTACAGAAGTAGAAATTGTAGCGCCACTTCTAGAGATACCGGGTAAAATTGCGATAGCTTGAGCAACGCCTATTACAAAAGCATTGCTGTAACTTACTGGTTTGTTGGTATTCTTCGCTTTGTCTGCCAGCCATAACAGGAGTGCTGTGACAATTAGCATAAATCCAACAAAAATTATATTTCCACCAAAGAGACTTTCTAATTGTTCCTCAAAGAATAGGCCTATGAGGGCCGCCGGAATCATGGAAAGAACAATTTTCAGAGAGAATATAAATTCTTCGTTCCACTTAAATTGTAGAAGGCCTTTAAAAATTTCAGTCACATCTTTTCTAAAAACCACTATTGTGCTCAGTGCCGTTGCAGCGTGGAGAATAACAGTGAATAGTAAGGATTCGCTAGGTATGCTATTGTCGCCTAATAATGCCTTGCCAAGTTCCAGGTGGCCACTGGAAGAAACAGGTAGAAATTCAGTTAGCCCCTGGATAATTCCCAGAATGGCAGCATCTAATTCGTTCAATGTAATTTACTTTTTGGGATTTAATAGAATTGCGTATACTTCTATGGCAAAACCAAGAAGTACTAAGGTTGGAGCCAAACGAATGCGTTGAAAATTGTAGATATCTGGGTTAAAAGTATTAGGATCATCACTGCCTCCCCCGGCCATAAGGATAAAACCCAGGGCTATAACGGCTAGCCCAATAAACATAAACTTATAATTCTTCTTTTCAAAAATGAAATATTTTTTGTGATCTGTGGGTTGCTGATTTTTACTCATAGTATCTCGTTAACGCTGCAAAATGTTTTGAATTGTAACTTTTAGCTCAAAAAGTTCAAAATTAACTAATTTAAGTTGAATCAGGAGTAAGCAGTATTATTAATTATCGAATAATAAAAAAGCCATACGGTAGGGCGTATGGCTTT
>DATFJA010000222.1:0-3492 GCA_035269545.1 Salegentibacter sp. | reverse complement strand
ACCTAGATCCTGAAATAAATTCTGGATGACGAGTTTAGAAAACTTCTCAGACCTCTTTCTATTTTAAGACATTAAGTAAACTCCAAAGATCACTACGATAAAGTAGCCGGTTAATGTAAAAGCTCCGGCATAATCTTTAGCAATTCTTTGTCCGAATAATAACATTAAAAGGGTGATAGCAGCCAGGACGCAAGAGTAAAGCGCTACTGTAGGATCATTATAAGCGATTAGCCAAATTATTCCCAGGATAGTGGCAAAACCTGTAATGATTTCAATTATCATTATTATTCCCACCATAAGCGGCACCTGCCCCGCAAGAAATGTTCCTGAAAAATGTTCTTTTAACCAACCGGTATTTCCTTTCCAGTCTGCAGCTTTATCTATTCCAGACTGCAAAAATGTAATTAGTATAAATAATAGAATAAGAAGTTCGGTAATATTCGCGTAAAGGTTCTCCATAATTTTAAGCGGCTTTTTTATGTAAATATCGGGTTAGTCTTATAGAAAGATCGGTAAGTATAATTTTTGCATTTCCGTTTCTTTCAATATGATAAATGGCTTCTTCAAGAGCAGCAACAATCTCTTTAATATTATTTCCGTGCACGTAGGGCGCAAATTTCTCTAATTTAAATCCTGGCGTTGCAGGTTCAAGATATACTAGTTTTTCGGCTTTATAATTCAGCATTAAGGCCTGGCGGAAAAAATCTATGCAATACAATAAAAAGCTCTTTTGAGATTCGCGTCCCATCCCGGCGATTTCTTCGCTCCAGGCAATAAGTTCAAGTACCGTAGCTCGATTTCCTTTGGCTTTAAATGCACTACGGACCCAATTTATAAACCAGGTTTCAAATTGCTGATCTCCGCTATCTTTTTGCAATAAATGTAAAGCACGGGTATAACTACCATTGGCCTGGTGGGCAATTTTTAAAGCCTCAGGTTTACTACAATTTTCATTTTTTTCTAAAAATGCGGCAATTTCATCTTCCGGTAAAGGAGGGAAATGTAGTTTCTGGCAACGAGACCGTATGGTTTGTATAATTTGTTCTTCATCTTCGGTCACTAGAAGAAAAAGGGTATTGTTTGGTGGTTCTTCTATTAATTTCAACAATTTATTGGCAGCCGCGGTATTCATCTTTTCGGCCATCCAGATAATCATTATTTTAAACCCGCCTTCATATGCTTTTAAAGAAAGGGATTTAACTACTTCCTGGGCTTCATCTACACCAATTTGGCCTTGCTTATTTTCTATTCCAAGTTTTTGATACCATTCAAATAAACTTCCATAGGGATTGGTTTTTACAAATTCCCGCCATTCTTCTAAAAAGTGAGAAGAAACAGGGTGTTTTTTTATTTTTTGATTAGCAGCAACGGGAAAGGCAAAATGGAGATCGGGATGTGCGAGTTTTTTAAACCGCTCATTACAATTGCTGTTTCCAGAATTATTTTCTCCATCATTATTTTTACAAAGTATGTATTGCGCATAAGCAATGGCCAGAGGTAAAGTACCACTACCACTTTTTCCTACAAATAATTGAGCATGTGGAACACGGCCGTTACCAACGGTGGTGGTAAGATGTTTCTTTAAATGCTGTAAACCTATAATTTCTTCAAAAAGCATAGGCAAATATAAAATTTATATACACTTTAATGTCTTCGGAAAAATTTATATTTGTAAATAGCATAACCTGCACAAGTGTCGATTGTGCTTATTGTTAATCAACCAAACCAGATTTTTAGGTTTTTAAAAGAAATGAAAAATGAAGACTTTAAACGATTTTAATTTTAAAGATAAGCAGGCCTTAATAAGAGTAGATTTTAATGTCCCATTAGATAAGGATTTAAATGTAACCGATGCTAACAGGATCGAGGCTGCAAAACCAACTATTCTTAAGGTACTGGAAGATGGCGGGAGCGTAGTTCTTATGTCTCACTTAGGAAGACCAGAAGGTCATGAAGAAAAATATTCCCTAAAAAATATTGTAAAAAAGGTTTCAGAAGTTATTGGGGTAGAACCAAAATTTGTGGACGACTGTGTTGGAGAAGATGTTCAAACTGCTGCTGATGATTTAAAACCTGGCGAAATATTGCTACTTGAAAACCTTAGATTTCACAAAGAAGAAAAAAAGGGAGACGAAGATTTTGCAAAAAAGCTTTCCAAACTTGGTGATATATACGTGAATGATGCTTTTGGTACCGCACACCGTGCCCACGCATCAACTACAATAGTAGCTAAATACTTTGACGATAAATGCTTTGGATATTTATTAGAAAAAGAGATCAAGAACCTGGATAAAGTGCTTCACAGCAAAGAAAAACCGGTTACCGCTGTTTTAGGAGGTGCCAAAGTCTCTTCTAAAATCACGGTTATTGAGAATATTCTGGATAAGGTAGATCATTTAATTATTGGAGGCGGAATGGCCTATACCTTTATTCTCGCCAAAGGCGGAAAAATAGGAACCTCTCTTGTAGAAAAAGATAAGCAGGAATTAGCTTTAGAAATTCTTAAAAAGGCGGAAGCCAAGAACGTACAAGTTCATCTTCCGGTAGATTCTATCATTGCCGATAGTTTTTCTGAACAGGCTACAACAGATGTTAGCAAGATTAATGAAATTCCTGATGGCTGGATGGGGCTTGATGCCGGTCCTGAAAGTATCAAGAACTTTGATGCTGTAATTAAAAAATCTAAAATTATCCTTTGGAACGGCCCACTTGGAGTTTTTGAAATGGATAAGTTTTCAAAAGGTACCATAGCTTTGGGAGATTCGATTGCTGAAGCAACTAAAAATGGAGCCTTCTCTTTAGTTGGAGGTGGGGATTCTGTTGCGGCAGTTAAAAAATTCGGATTCGAAGATAAAGTAAGCTATGTTTCTACCGGTGGTGGAGCTATGCTAGAAATGTTAGAAGGAAAATCCCTGCCCGGTATACAGGCGATAGGGAAATAAGACGTACTAAAAATTTCGATTTTACGTTCTTTTTAAAATCTTGAATATTATGGTTAAGCATATAATTTTATCTCTTGTATTCCTTTTTGGAATTAGCTTGCATGCACAGGAAGAAACTAAGGGAAAGCAGGTAGAGAAAGCTAATTTTAGAGTACAAATCTTCCAAAAGGTAGATAGCAGTGAAATTATTCTTGCTCATCCAGACCCAGAATTCAGGAATAGATTACCAATTTCGGCTGTGATTAGGGATTCTTCTGCGGTATCGCTGGAAGATCTGCCACGCGCAGCCGAAATTGATTCTGTTTGGAGAGCGCAGCTTACCAATTCAGATCTTTTTGATACGATGTATAAAAGCATCAGGGAACAGGATTATGAAGACGAGGTTAATAAAGAACTTCCTACCGATACTTTAAAGGCCAGGCTTGCTAAATTAAATGCACGTACGCCTTTTAATGTCCAATACCACCCTGTACTGGAAAGAGTAATAAACTCTTATTTAAAACGGAATAAAAAGGCCATGGAGCGCCTTATGGCGTTAAGCGAATATTAT
>DATFJA010000221.1:0-3575 GCA_035269545.1 Salegentibacter sp. | reverse complement strand
GCAAATAATTAATTCAACTTTCAACCTAACATTTAAGAATTTCTATATGCAAATGTTTTCAATAAAAAAGAGCCTTTTTTTAAGTATGTTTTTAATTGGCGGGGTTCTTTTTGCTCAAGATCCTATAGATAGTGAAACCGTAACCGTGGTGAAACCCTATACTCCCACAGTGAAAGACGCTAACAAAATAAAGCAAACTCCCAGCCAGTCAGATTCTGTTAGAACGAAAAAGCGCCCGGTGCAATACAGCATATTCTCAGTTCCTGTAGCTTCTACTTTTACTCCAGAAAAAGGACGCGCTACAGCTTTAAAAAGAGAAAGGCGGATAAAGATTTACGACAACTATGCAAGCCTTGGTTTTGGGAATTACGGTAATCTTTTAGCTGAATTTTACAGCAACCTGGAAGTAAATCGAAGCGATAATTTTGGGATTTATTTAGACCATAACTCTTCACAAGGCGGGATTGATGGGATTATGTTAGATGATAAGTTTTATGATACCGAGCTAAACTTAAGCTATAATTCTAAAACCCGAGATTTAGGTTGGAAAACCGAAATTGGTGCCCAACATCAACTCTTTAATTGGTATGGTTTACCGCAAAATGAGACCTTTAGTAACGATGAAATTAATGCTATAGATCCTTCTCAAAATTACTTTTCAGTATATGCAGGAGGAGAAATAGAGCTTTACGATTCGTTTTTCGACAATGCCAGGGCGAAGTTCAGGCATACCGGCGATTCCTATTCAACTTCAGAAAATCATTTTGACGCAACTGGTACTTTTGAGGTTAATATTGCCGATGAGTTAATAACCACCAATATTTATACAGATATTGTTCAGGGGCAAATGGGAGAGCAATTCCTGGCGGCAGAAAATTATGATTATACCTTTATGAACTTTGGAATAAACCCAAGCCTATTGATTCTAAGAGACGATCTTACTATTAATCTGGGCGTGGCTTTCTTCTATAGCCAGGATGTGGAAAATAGTGATGGAAACTTTTATATCTATCCTAAAGTAACGGCAAGTTACAAGCTTGGGGGAGATTATCTTACACCATATGCCGGGCTTGAAGGTGGCTTGCAACAAAATACCTATTTTAAATTCATCCAGGAAAATCCTTATGTTTCTCCAAGTTTAGAAATTAAACCAACCGACAATGAGTACAATGCCTATGTTGGTGCAAAGGGAAAATTAAGTAATGCTGTTTCATATAATTTTAAAACCGGATATCAGTCCCAATTTAATAAAGCATTGTTTAAACGTAATGCGCAGGCAAATGAGTTAATGACTGATGAGTTAATGACTGAAAATTATGCCTACGGAAATTCTTTTGAAGTGGTTTACGATGATGTAAAAACCCTGTCTGTTGCCGGTGAACTAAATGTTGATGTGAACCAAAATTTTAGATTGGGGATAAATGCTGAATATTTTGATTATAGCAGTAGCGATGAAGTCGAAGCCTGGAACCTACCAGATTTTAAAGCTTCATTAAACGCCGATTATCAAATCAATGAACAGTGGTATACCGGTGCTAATTTATTTTATATCGGAGAGCGATTCGATCAACAAAGAATTATTTCTGCTAACGAGCCAGTCTTAAGCACAATAACTCTAGATAGCTATTTCGATGTCAATGCACATTTGGGTTATCGATTTAACGATAGACTTTCGGTATTTGCGAAAGGGAGCAACCTGTTAAATAATGACTATGAACGATGGACCAATTTTAGAGTTCAGGGATTACAATTACTTGCAGGAGCTACTTATAAATTTGATTTTTAATAAATAAATCTTTACAAAATCTCGAAGAGGCCGTCTGAAAAGTCTAATTTTCGTCAAGCTGAATTTATTTCAGCTTCAAATATGTTTTAAATTCTCAGCATATTAGATCCTGAAATATATTCAGGATGACGGTTTTAAAACTTTTTTAGACGGCCTCTTTTGCGTTATTATCAATACAATTCATTTGTTTAAATTGCGTAAAACATTTAGTATCAGTTTTTTGGTATTGGTTTTTGTTGGAAATTCCTTAACAATAACACAACATTGGAAATCCAGAATTAACAATAGAACTAATTAATATTGTATCCGATTTTTAAGCAGGGTTTTATTCGCCCTTAAAATAAAATTTATTTTTAAAAAATAATTAAAAGAACCACTTAATGGCAAAAGGCAAAAAGTTTCAACGCAGTGACAGGTCCCGTCCGTATTTGAATATTCTGGACTTTATGGTTCAGGAAAAAGCTTTCCTTGCAATCGTAATTGTTGGAATTATTATGGCCGGAATATTTACCGGTAATAAAACAGCCGCTATGTGGCTTGGTTTTTTCTTTGCTGCCTATGCTACGGTAGCGAACGATAGTATTCAATCTCTTGGTACATTTATAGAAAGTAATAAATCTAAACGTTGGTGGATTTTATGGCTTTATGTGGGAACTATTTTCCTGGGAGTAGTAAGTTTTAGTTGGTTTTATTTTGATGGTGATGTTACCTATCAGCGTTTACTGAAGCCCGATGGTTCTTCGCCTTACCCGCATCCTGAATCTTTCAGCTTTTTTCAAATTATAGCGCCTTTAGTCCTGCTAATTTTAACCAGGCTTAAAATGCCGGTGTCTACTACGTTCCTTATTTTAAGTGTTTTTAGTGCCGATACTTCTGGGATAACTTCTGTAGTTTGGAAAAGTTGGACAGGCTATATCATGGCCTTTATACTGTCTTTCCTGGTATGGTACCTATCTTATAATTTTATTAAAAAATATTTTAAGAGTAGGAAATTCAATAACAGCTGGACGATTGTTCAGTGGCTTGTAAGTGGAACTCTATGGGGAGTTTGGGTAATGCAAGATGGAGCTAATATTGCGGTATTCCTGCCGCGTAGCCTGGATGCTTACCAGTTCGTTATATTTGCACTTACCATTTTTGCAGGTCTTGGATTATTGTTCTACTTAAGAGGTGATAAAATCCAGGAAGTAGTTAGTGAGAAATCAAGAATTTCAGATATACGTGCTGCAACTTTAGTAGATTTAACTTATGTGATCTTGCTTATATACAAGCTGTTTATAAGTACAGTCCCAATGAGTACTACCTGGGTATTCCTTGGTATTATTGGAGGTAGAGAAATAGCGATAAGTTTGGCTAGAAATAAAAAAGGAAAGAAACACCGTAAGAAAGCCGGTAAGATGATCTTTAAAGATTTTTCTTATGCAATGATCGGTCTTTTCGTTTCAGTAGCGCTTGCTGCAGCAGCTAATAAAAGTATTCGTGATCAAATTATCGATGCGATCTTCTAAATTCGCTTTATAAACGAAATAATTGAATAAAATGCGCCTTTACCGGGCGCATTTTTTATTTTTATCTAAAATTATATATAGATGAAAAAAATAGTACTTTTTTGCTTTTTAAGTATTGGTTTAATTTCCTGTAATTCTGGAGGTAAAGCTGAAGCCGATCTATTGGTTTTTAATGCTGAAATTTATACGGTAGATAATAATTTTAATACTGCTGAAGCATTTGTTACGAAAGACGGAAAATTTCTGGAGATAGGAAATGCTGAAGAACTTCAGGAGAAATA
>DATFJA010000220.1:0-7673 GCA_035269545.1 Salegentibacter sp. | reverse complement strand
CAGGGTTAAATCCAAAGCCAGGTACAATTGCTCCGCCGTTGAAGATTTTTTTATTCTTATTGTACGTATTTATTTCATAATTATCCTGAAACCTAAATTTTGCACCTCCTGCTTCTTTTATGGTATTAGGTTTAGATTTATGATCATAGATCTTTAGCCTCTTAGGGTTTTTAACGGTATAAACATCATCATTCTGGCCTCCAATTATTCTTACAAAAATATACCTATCGCTCTCACCCTCTACTAAAATTTGGTCATCGTCATCGAGCGCGTATAACCAAATTTCATCGGTTTCTTGCTTATGGTAAATTTTTTCGCTTATAACCTCGCCTCTCTCGCCGTCTTTATTTCTACTAATTTTAATTTTAGTTTTCCCACCTTTCATTCGTGTAACATTCACAAAATCATCTTTATCTGTTCCTGTGATAATAGCAAGATCTGCAAAGTGATCGTAATACCTTAACGCGATATCTACAATATTATCTCTTCTTGATTTTACTTTCTCAATTAATTCTTCTGTAGTTTCATTATAAGTTTCCGGCGGAAGCTTTTTGAAGGCTTTTTCAATGACTGCATCGGTCATATTCTCCTTGATGAATTCAGCTTGTTCTTTCCAGGTTTCCTTTCCCGTATTTTGAAGTAAAGAACGATCTAAACCAGTTGCTGAAACATTGAACCATTCTACATCCTTAACGTCTTCATCATAAACTGCGAATTGAGAGGCAAAACCCGTTAAAGCTCTTAAAGTTCCAAAAAAGGCACCATCAAAATTAGAAAATACCTGGTCTCTATCTCTTGGAATTGGCTGAAAAGTCCGATTACCATTGGCATCTTCTATTTCGGCCCAACGCCATTGATCCTGGTGCCTGTCCCAATCACCAATAAGCATATCAAATATCCTGGCCTTAACATAAGCAGGCTCGTCTAAAGAGTACTTCTCGTCCCGGCGCAAACGGTCCAACATTCCCGCCGTACTCTGAATATCGTGATTGGGTGAGCCAAAACTCTCTGCTCCCAACCAATGATCTTCGGGTCTTTCTTCTATCATATAAAGAGCATCACCGTGCTCTTCATTGTACTTCCCTAACTTAGGTTGCTTTGGTAAGTAATAAATTTCGGGATTGGTATGATAAACCCCTATAGCATCTGCCATTGTAGGAATGACCAGAAATGCATAAGGGTGAGCCGCAGTATAAAAATCTGATATAACATCTTCAGCTACTGTATTCTCCAGTTGAGTCTCTATAGGTGTATTCTTAAATGCAACCGTTTGTAAAAATTGAACGGCTTTCTTTTTAATTCTTCTAAGATTATATTCTCTACCTGAACTATCTTTTAACCTAATTGATATAGTTTGGTGTCCTCCACCGGCACGCATTGGAGTTAGACCTCCATAAAGCGTGTCCAGATCTGCAACTTTTAGATTAATGTCTGTACCGTAAAGTTCACGATAACGTTGCCCCCAAACAGTTCTGTGTACCGATCCTTTTTCAGTTTTATCCTTGGGATACACTGAAGTGGTAATCGTTTCATCAAATTCTTCCTCTAAATTCGAAGTATCGAATTCTTTAGGAGCTTTAAAAATTTCCTTCTGATATAATAGCTTAGGTTTATTATTCTCGTTACCGTAAAAACTCGCCCAGGATGAACCGTCCTTGAAAATATCATAAACCACAAATCCCTGCTCGGGATAAGCAAAAAGCCCATCATTACTTAAGGTTGCATAAGTCGCTTTAGAAGCAGATCCGGAAACAATTTGGTTTATTTTTCCATGTTTAATGTATTGCAAGGAATGTTCGTGACCACTTACAAATAATAATCGATCGGAATTTTGCCCTAAAGTCTCAAGACGCTTAACCAGAGATTTATATCGTTCATTTTGCGCGTCCTGGATAGAAACACCTCCTGTGGTTCTAATTAATGTCGCTAAAGAGCCTAAAATTGGTATTGGAATTTTATTTTGAGATGGATAAATATGGCTATTCAAATTATATTGACCGCCGTGAATTCCATTAGTAAATAACGGGTGATGCAGAGCCACTATAACCGTTTTATTCTGGCTTTTCTTAAGTTCGGTTTCCACTTCAAGAAACATAGCCTCTCGCGTTTTAATCTCGGCGCAGTTATCATTTATTGTTGGGTTGTTATTCCAATCTTCAAGATACCATTGAGAGTCTATTACAATTAAGGTAATTTCTTCCCCTATATCCATAATCTCCAATCCGCAGCCCGTTTTAGGACTCCAGATCAAGTCTTCCCCAAACTTGTCCTTTAAGTATTCCTCTTCCCTTTCCAAACCAGCAATACGCTCATTATACCAATCGTGGTTACCAGGAATAAAAAGAACATTACCATCATAATCTTCTATAGCGTCTAATTGAGCATCAATTCTATATTCGGCGGCTTCCCTATCTGGAGAATCTTTTTCAGGCATTCCATCGGGATAAATATTATCACCTAAAAAGATGGTATAATTATCAGATTGTTTTACTGAATCCAAATAGCTTTTAAAAGCTAAAAGCCCTTTAGAACTTCCACCTATAGGAGAATAACCACCGTCGCCTAATAAGTAAAAAGACTTCTCAATTTCTTTATTTACAGGATATCCAAAATTAGCTTTAGGCTCGCCCTCGCGATATTTTGGATCTGATGAAGCACAGGAAAAGATTATCAACAAGGCCGTTAATGATATAAAGATGTTAGTTTTTTTCATAAAGGGTATTCAACATTTTTCGTACTTTGGCTCAACAAAAACAAGCTAAAATATATGAATGATCTCATAGAGAAAGCAGATGATTTTGTTTTGAATCTTTTTAAGGAGGAACTTCCGAACACGTATATATACCATAACTACAAGCATACACAGCGTGTGGTTAAAAGTACTAAAGAATTAATTGCCAATTCCGAAATTAATGTTAAACAAGAGGAAGCGCTTATGCTTGCCGCCTGGTTGCATGATACCGGTTATACCCGCACTTTTAAAGGGCACGAAGAAGAAAGTATAAAGATTGCTAAAAATTTCCTAAAAGAGAATAATGCCACCCCGGACTTAATTGAAGAGGTGGTAAATAATATTGAAGCTACCAGGTTTAATTACACACCAGAAACACTTCCTGAAAAAATTATAAAGGATGCGGATTCATCTCATTTCGCAAAAGACTATTTTGAGGAAACCAGCGAACTTTTAAGACAGGAATTGGAGCTCCATAACATCAAGAATTTTACTACAGGAGAATGGATACAGGAAAACATACGAATGTTTACTGAGAAACATCAATTCTACACCGATTATGCTATTGAGGAATGGGGACCTGCTAAGGAAGAAAACCTGCTGGACCTTATTGGAGATAAAAACAAGCAACAGAAAAAACTTAAAAAAGAAGAAGCTAAAGCGCGAATGAAAGCGCGTTATAAAAACGACAATCCTGAAAGAAGTATTCAAACACTGTTTAGGGTAACGCTTAGAAACCACATAAAATTAAGTGATATTGCCGATACTAAGGCTAACATATTGCTTTCGGTTAACGCAATTATTATTTCCCTGGCGCTGGCCAATATGATCCCTAAACTGGATGCTGCCAGTAATAAACATTTGCTAATTCCAACGCTTATCCTGATTTTATTTAGTGTTGCTTCAATTATTCTTTCGGTATTATCTACAAGACCACAAGTTACCAGTGGAGAATTTACCAAAGAGCAGGTTAAAAATCGGGAAGTAAACCTTCTATTTTTCGGTAATAGCCATAAAATGCCGTTTGAACAGTTTAAATGGGGAATGAAGGAAATAATAAAAGATAAAGATTATGTTTACGAGTCTTTGATGCTAGATCTTCATCTACTTGGAAAGGTTTTACATAGAAAATATAAAATACTAAGGATTACCTATACCGTATTTATGATAGGGATCATTATCTCTGTAATTGCATTTGTAGGAGCATTTTACCTAATGTAATTCTTCCATTAAATTTTCGTAAGTAATAGTTCTATCGGGTTCATTGCTATTTGGTGTATACAAAACTTTTACCCTAATAGCTTTGAGTCCAACTACTCCCTGCACGTCTTCAAGATCTAAAAGCTCCACCTCGTCACCAAGATAATTCTTAGTCTGTAGATACTTAATATATCTTAAATACTCTTTTTCATCTGAACGCTGACTATAAATAATTGCGATTTTACCCTTTTGGGTAATTCGTTCTTCTGTTCCTTTTATAAAAGATTTGTCTATACGTTTTTTAATGATTTCGTAGCGGGCATTATAAGTTCCATCCACATCAAATTTCTTTTCGTCCATTCGATAGCGAATAGACATTGTAGAATTATAGACTAAAATTAATGAAGCAGCATCTAGCTCGATAGGTGTGGTTTGTTGCAACTGGTAAAACCTATTTTCCATTTCACACATGGTACTCAACTGCCATAGCCTTAAATTATAAAGGTATACCTTGTTAAAAGGCCTGTCCTTGACCATTGACGCGCCAATATAGATATTATGGTCTACCCCATCTGTCTTATAGCGTTCAAAATAATGCGGATAAATCTTTTGCGCATCAATTTGTTTCCTGTCTAAAAACCGGGACATGGTTCGGTTTATTTGCTGTACGGTTTTGTCGTAGTTTTTACGGTGGTTATAAATTATTCCGGTTTCCGGGTTAAGCTTATTTTGATATTCTTCTACCAGACCTTTTAATTCTGAGGATTGCTTCCTTAGATGACTCATTATTGGATTTACTTCCTTCTGAAGTAAATTAAATACCTTTTGCTCGCTAGAGGCATTGAGGCTATTTTCCAAATCTTCCATAAAGTCAGAAATTCTGAATTTCACCTGTTCATAAATAGGAAGTTCTTCCAACTCATAAGCTTTATCGATTATAGACTGAATTTCCTTTAATTGGTGGAGCAAATCTTTTTGAATAGCATCATTTCGCGCGTCAGAAGAAGCTACAACATCTATTTGCCCGTAAAGCGGATATATATCTTTAAAGACAATATCTTTAAAAGAAGCTAGCCCATCGTCATCGTAGTCCCTAATATATTTTTTGGCTTCCTTCTCAAAAACCCATAATACACTTGGATGTATAGAAGTACACTCACTTTGGATCACGGCTTTTATCCTATTTTCAAAGTCACTACGGTTTCTATCTACCGCAGTTGCTATATAGGGTAAAATCTCGTCTAACTTAATAGTGTTAATACTATTTAATTGATTTTTTTGCGTTGCTACCAATTCTAAAACCCCCAATAAACGATTGTTTTTGACCACTGGAGCCAGGATACAACTTTTCACATCACTTTCCTGTAACCGTTTAGAAAGAATATTGTTTTTGGTCTTTTTAGCATAATCTTCAACATTGGCAATACTAAAGAAACTGTAATCCTTAAAGATGTTATTGAAACCTTCTTCACAAACTCCTTCCCGACATTCGCTCACTAACTCATCATTAAGAATATAACTATTAGCATTTTTGTATTCCAATCTCTCAAACATCTCATCTTGCGGATTATATACTGTAAATCCTACTCGTAGATCGGGAATTTTATAAATAGACCTGAAGATTTCTTCAAGTTTTAAGAGTTCATCTTGTTCTGAAGATTTTTTGAAGAGCAAGGCAGTTTTCAATTCAGATATCGCATCGTCCATAGTAACATCGGTAAGATTTACTATGGTAAAACCTTTAAAGACCCAACTTTCTGGAGGAAATTTTTCTTTCCATAAATCTATATTTTCGACATTCTGCAGTAATTCGTCTACATCATTATCGCTAATTTCTTTGGCTTCATCCTTAGGAAAAATATCGATAAAATCGCCGTTTAAGGCAATACGATATCGTCTTATAATTCCCTGCTTATTTGGTATGTCGAAATATAATGGCCTTGAATAATCTATTTCATAACCATAATAATCATTGAGAATATTTATGCATTCCTGCACATAGATAGTTTTGTTGTCTAGATTTCTTATTTCCAGTTGAAAATCATCTGGAGTCTCCTCCATTATCTTTTTTAAACGTTTAGACCTATTAAATAAGATATTTTGAAAAGGTATAGATGCAGCTTTTATTTCATTATTGGTAAGCACACTTGGGAACAAGTCATCCAGCAAAACTCTTACTGGCTCCTTATATTTTCTAAGCTGTTTAAAATCTTTAATTCCTTCGGTTAATGCAGGAAAAGATTTTACATGTTCCAAAATGCTCTTTATATAATTACGGGAAACCTCGCTTTCTTCATGTTCCAGTTGCTTCTTATATTGTTCAATAACTTTATGAAAACTAATCTGGATTTCAAAAGGTAAATCTTCTTTCTGTTCTGTCATACAAAGGTAATATCAGTTAAAAATACATATTCCCCAAAGCTTACAAATTTACATCGTTCAAATTAACAATTTTTTATAAAATTACAGTGAGATTGCAAGAGCAGATGCTTATTTTTGTCTTAAACAAAATTGATTTTTATGCGTAAAATAATAATGATGCTTGCTGTTGCAGCAGTGTTTACTTCGTGCCAGGAAGATAAAGGATATACAATCTCTGGAGAAGCTCCAAAAATGGATGATGGTAAGATGGTGTATGTTTCAGAAATTGATGAAAATACCAATCGTCCAAACCGAGTAGATTCTACGGAGATTAAAGATGGTCATTTTGAACTAGATCTGGAAGACCCTGAAACTCCTAATTTGAGTTTCCTTGAATTTGAAGGCACTCCGGGAAATGTTATTTTTATTTCTGAAAACGAAGAAATTAATTTCAAAGTTTACAAAGACAGTTTACGTGCTTCAGAAATAAACGGAGGCGAAGAAAACCGCTTATTACAGGAGTATTTAGGACATTTAAAAGAAGTAAATGAAAAGGTAATGAAAGGCCGTACCGAGATGCGTTCTGCTTTTCAGCAAAAAGACAGTACTAAACTTACAAGTCTTAAGGACACAGAAAAAGAAATTATAGATAACGATAAAGTTTTCAAGAAAAAAATAGTTCAGGAAAACCCTGATTCTTTTGTATCTATAATGGTAATAAGCGATATGCTTAGAATGAAATCTTACCCGGTAAACGAGATCCAGGAAATGTACGACAGTATATCTGAAGAGGTGAAAAATACTGCTATTGGAAAACAGATTGGCAAGAGCCTTGAAAAAGAAAATAAAGTTGCCATAGGGAGCAAAGCGCCTAATTTCACAGCTCCTACTCCAGATGGTGATGAACTTGCTTTAAAGGATGCCATGGGAAAAGTTACGGTGATCGATTTTTGGGCAGCCTGGTGTAAACCTTGCCGCGTTGAGAATCCAAACCTCGTTAAAACATACAATAAATACAAAGACGATGGTTTAAGCATTATTGGCGTTTCTTTAGACCGTCCCGGGCAAAAAGATCGTTGGATAAAAGCCATTGAAGAAGATGGTTTGCCATGGCACCAGGTTTCTAACCTTCAATTCTGGCAGGATCCTGTAGCGCAACTCTATGGTATTAAAGCTATCCCGGCTGCCTTTGTATTAGATGAAGAAGGAACTATCGTAGCTCGCAACCTTAGAGGTGAAGATTTAGATAACAAAATTGGAGAACTGCTGAATAAAAGTTAGATGTTCTAATTTTTGATAGAATAAAAAAAGCGCCGTAATGGCGCTTTTTTTATTTAGTGGTTATTTATTCTATTCCATTAGTAATTGAAAAGCAACGTTC
>DATFJA010000219.1:0-13269 GCA_035269545.1 Salegentibacter sp. | reverse complement strand
GCCTGCAGAAACTCTTTCTTCCTTTAAAATATTAAATGGGCGTGGTTCATAAGCATCTCTAAAACTCAAAAAGATACTGGTGGTATTGCTGAAATCTTCAAAAAGGGAATGGGTATAAGATCCACCCAGCATCCCTTTATCGTAAGATTCGTATCCTTGAGATTGTCCCCAGGCAAAAGCTGCTTTTTCCGGGTTGTTTCTAAGATCTTCTTCGTTTAGAGAACTTGGAATAAAAGCTTTTAATCGGGTGAAGTTGGCTAGATAAGATAAACTACCGTTTTCGCTGGTTTTTAGACTCCCATTTACCAAAGCCGATCTTCTGTCATAATTTCCGTTATCACGGTAACCATCGCTAGTTAGGTTGGTAAAAGTTGCAAAGAGCGAAGAGTTTTTAGTGGTATTTGAAGCCTGATAAACCTGTTTTTGGGTATTAAAACTGCCATACTGAGTTTTTGCAGTAAGTCTGGCTTCTTCATTTAAAGGTTGTTTAGAATACAAATTGATAGAACCACCTAAGCCGGCACCGTAAATACTGGAAGTTGGCCCCTTAATCACTTCTATTCTATCTAATGTTTCCTGGTCAAAATCGTCTAAAGTTAATTCCCCTTCAGCGGTGGTAAGCGGTATTCCATCAAAATAAGCCTGGATTCTATTTGTACTATATTGAGAGCGGGCGCCAATACCACGAATATTGATCTTATTGGTGTTCAAAGCGCCCTGATTTACAAACATACCGGGAACATTATTAAAAGTTTCCAGCACGTTTGTAGCATCGGTTCGATTAAAATCGGTTTCTGTAACAAGATTTACCGACGCCGGCACCTTTCTAAGTGTCTTGGGAATTATAGTACTGCGCACCACCACTTCTGAAAGATTTTCTGAAGTTGGGCTTAAATAAATTTCCTGAAGTGACTCGGAGGCAAGCAGCTCGACTTCCAAAGTTTCGTAACCTAATGCCGAAATTTGAAAGCTACCAGGTAACTCTTCGGATTCCAGACTAAAAATGCCATTTATATCTGAAACCTTTACTAAGCCAGAGTTGTTAGAAATCCTTGCACCTGCAACGGCTTCTGTAGAATTTGTTTTTAATAGTTTAAATTGATTTTCCTGTGAGAACAGGCTACCTGCAATGAATAGGCACAGAAGTGCCAGTAATGTTTTTTCCAATATTGTAAAATTTTATTCAGCTGAAACTTTCCAAATTATATTCGCGTCGTCATCATTTACCAGCAAAGCTCCATCTGGTGTAACGCTTACCCCTACCGGTCTTCCGTGAACTTTACTTTCGGCTTCATCGGCAATAAATCCGGTAAGAAAATCTTCGGGTTGTCCCGGTTTTCCATTTTCATCAAAAGGCACAAAAATAACTTTATAACCGGAAAAATTCGCTCTGTTCCAGGAACCGTGCTGACCTACGAAAGCCCCATTTCTGTATTTTTCAGGAAATTTATCTTTGGTATAGAAGGTCAAGCCTAAAGAAGCAGTATGCGGCCCAACCGGCACCTCTGGCACAATGGCTTTTTCTACCAATTCTGTATGCGGATCTTCTGCCCAGCGAGGATCCTGAATTTGACCGTAATATGAATAAGGCCATCCATACCAGCCATCTTCCTGCACACTTGTTATGTAATCTGGCACCAGATTATTTCCAATTTTATCACGTTCATTTACGGCTGTCCATAGCTCACCGGTTACTGGATTCCAGTCCATTCCCACGGGATTTCTTAAGCCGGCAGCGAATAATTTCTCACCACTCCCATCTGGATTAATTTCAAGAATTGCAGCGCGTCCTTCTTCTTTCTCCATTCCGTATTCACCAACATTACTGGCAGAACCTACAGAAACATAGATTTTACTTCCATCTTTGTTGGCGATTAAATTACGCGTCCAGTGATTATTATATCCACCGGCAGGCAAACTAAGAATTTTCTCTCCTTCGGCTTCAATTTTTGTGTCTCCTTCTTTATATGGATATCGGTAAAGACCGTCGGTATTGGCAACATAAAAGTAATTATCCAAAATTAACATCCCGTAAGGTTGGTTAAGATCTTCCATAAAGACCTCCTGATAATCTGGATTCCCATCGCCATCTTTATCTCGAATTAAAGTAATTCTATCGGCACTATTTTGGGTATTAGATTCTACCACAAAAATATCATAATTAGGCGCAATATAAGTTCGACGTGGATGCTGCAAATTCTCTGCGAATTTAGTCACCTTAAAACCGGCAGGGGCTTTTGGTTTCTTATCTCCCCACCCAATAACCTGGCTTTCTTTGGTCACAGATTTAGATGAAAAAGGCGGCACCAATTTAAGTGGTCCAATCTCAGTTTCTACAATATCTGGTGGTTGCTGTGAGAGTTCCTCTTTTCTTTCCTCGCTCAAATTTGTATTAACCTGTGCTTTAACTGTAACAACCAATGTTAAGCAAAAGCAGAGACTCAAAATACTGGTTAGCTTTTTCATAATATTCATAATTTAGCCTAAAATTACCTTTAAATAATTCGGCTAAAAAGTTTTTAAAGCGGATTAGGTTTAATTTAACAAGCGCTATTTAAATCAGGTTGTTTGGTGGCTATGCGGGTTTTGGTTAAGTTTATACTTTCAAATTGCTTAGGTTACTATGAAAAAATATCTCGTACTGAGTTTAGGACTGCTTTCGCTGATTTCCTGCGATTTAGAAAAATATCAATTGGTAACCGAATACGATTTGGAAACCCGATTTGAAAAAAGTGAGGGTAAAGAAACCGGCACTTACGAAGAAGTGATAGATTTTTATACCCAACTGGCAGAAAGTTCCGGTAAAGTAAGCCTGGAAGAATTTGGAAAAACCGATAGCGGAAAACCACTTCATCTCGCCATTTACAGTCCCTCTGAAGATTTTAATTTTGAAGAATTAAGAAAGAAAAATAGTATTATTCTTATAAATAATGGCATTCATCCCGGGGAAAGTGATGGTATAGATGCTACGATGATGCTCTTTAGAGATTTGGCGGGAGATTCTATTAAAGCACCAAAAAACACCGTTTTGGCTACAATTCCTGTATATAACGTTGGTGGCGCTTTAAACCGAAATTCTACCAGCCGAACTAATCAAAACGGTCCTGCGGAATATGGCTTTAGAGGAAATGCCAGAAATTATGACCTTAATCGAGATTTTATAAAAGCAGATACGCGAAACACCAGAAGCTTTTACGAAATTTTTCATCACGTTAAACCAGATATTTTTATAGACAATCACGTAAGTAACGGCGCCGATTATCAATATACGCTCACCCACCTCTTTACCCAGCACAATAAATTGGGCGGTGAGCTTGGTACTTATTTAAATGAGCAAATTATGCCGGCGTTGGAAGATTCGCTCGCTAAAAAAGATTGGGACATTACGCCTTATGTAAATGTTTTTAATGAAGTGCCTGAAGAGGGATTTTCTCAGTTTAACGACCTGCCCAGATATTCTACCGGTTACACCACGCTATGGAACACTATAGGAATGATGGTTGAAACCCATATGCTAAAACCTTATCCGAAGCGTGTAAAAGGCACCTATGAGTTGATGCGCAGTATGATTGGTATTGCTGAAAAAGACAGGGAGCGAATGAAAGATATACGCAACAGGGCTTCAAGAAAATACCTGACAGAGCGTTGGTATCCCATCAATTATATACCCGACATGGAAAATCCAACAAAAAGAGATTTTAAAGGTTACGAAGGTGAAATAATTGCAAGTAAGGTTACCGGCGGCGATCGATTAAAATATGATACACAAAAGCCATTCACTAAACAGGTTGATTATTACAATAATTTCAAGGCTACAGATACTATAGAAATTCCACGTGCCTATATTGTTCCACAAGGATGGTGGCAAGTCACCAATCTTTTAAAGCTGAACGATATAAAGCTGGAACCGTTAGCTCGCGACACTACGTTATATGTTGAAACTTATAAAATAGAAGATTTCAAAACCCGGGATAAGGTCTACGAAGGCCATTACAGGCATAGCAAAACCAAAGTTTCCAAAACAATGGATTCCGTTGATTTTAGAAAAGGGGATTTTGTAGTAAAAACGTTCCAGGAGGGAGCACGTTATTTAATTGAAACCTTAGAACCTGAATCACCGGATTCTTTCTTCAACTGGAATTTCTTTGACACTGTTCTTCAGCAAAAAGAAGGCTTTTCTCCTTATGTTTTTGAGGATGTCGCTAAAAAAATGCTTGACGAAAATCCAGAATTAAAAGAACGTTTTGAAGAAAAGAAAAATAGCGATGCTGAATTTTCTAAGAGTTGGTACAATCAATTAGATTGGCTACACAAGCAATCTAAACATTACGAAGAGGCACATCTACGCTACCCTATCTTTAGAATTCCCCGTTAAATATTCTTCTGAAAAAAGAAGTTTAATATTCGCATAGGATTTTTGAAGTGCTTTTTGGCTTTTCTTTAAATCTTTCCATTTAGCTTTTTCAATGCCTTCTTTGGTTTCAGGACGCAATTCACCATCGTAAGAAGTGCGCATTTCATACCAATGGGTAACCTTAAGCCGGTAACGCCCCTTTCGTTTAAATATATGGTAAGTTTTTTGTAAAAATTTGGTGACTTTCAAGCCTTCAACACCTGTTTCCTCCTCTACTTCTCTTATTGCAGAAGCTTCAATAGTTTCGTTCTTTTCGGTTTTACCTTTGGGAAGATCCCAGCGTTTTTTTCGGTAAATAAACAGTATTTCATCTTTATCATTTATAACCATTCCTCCTGCGGCAGTAACTACGCGTAACTTCTTAAAAAGATGTTTTAACAGTTTCTCTTCTTTTTCGTGGTAAAGATTAACATAGAGCAGTTCGCCATTAATAATCTTCTTGATTATGCGTTTAATTCTAACTTTCTTAATTGGTAACGATACATAATTTTCACCTAAATCTTTCTTAGTAGAGAGAATTAAGGGAACATCATTTACAAAAACTTTATACATTTGCAGTATGATTTTAAATAAAGAAACAGCCAGAACAACCGCTGAACTGCTATTGCAAATTAAAGCAATAAAATTAGATGCACAAGAACCATTTACCTGGGCCAGTGCTTGGAAATCGCCAATCTACTGCGATAACCGGATAGTACTCTCCTATCCGCCAATTAGAAACCATATAAGAGAACAATTTGCCAGACAAATTGAAGAACTATACGGAAAACCTGATGTTATTGCAGCGGTAGCCACCGGCGCCATTGGGATTGGAATGCTGGTAGCTGAAATCATGAGCCTTCCGTTTATCTATGTAAGACCAGAACCCAAGAGCCACGGAAGGAAAAATCAAATTGAAGGAAATTTATCTGAAGGGCAAACCGTGGTGGTTATTGAAGATTTAATTAGCACAGGAAATAGCAGCCTTAATGCGGTGAAAGCTTTACAAGAAGCAAAAGCCAATGTAAAAGGAATGCTGGCCATTTTTACTTACGGCTTTAAAACTGCAGACGAAAATTTTGAAAAATCAGGAATAGAACTGCACACACTTAGCGATTATGATTTCCTTTTGGAAACCGCCCAAAAAACTAATTATATCAATACCACTGAAGCCGGAATTTTAAGAGAGTGGCGACAGGACCCCGCAAACTGGAAAAAATAAAGCAGCATAATGCTGCACTAAATTAATAACAGACAGGCAAAAAATTATTAGCCTGTGAAGAATTCCCGCTTTAGGGAGATATTTACGACAAACAGATGCACATAGAAAGCCCAAAAGTTACTGCTGATAAAAGCCAGCAGGCGATGTTCGATTTTTTAACCAATGCTGAAAATTACGAACAATTAATGCCAGAGAGCAAAGAGAAATTTGAAGTTAGAGACGAAAAAACCTTTGTTTTTGGCCTTAAAGGAATGCCGGTTATAAAACTACAAATTAGAGAAACCATAGAGCCAGAACTGGTTGTTTTAGGTTCTACTTCAGATAAACTTGATTTCACGCTAAAAGCCCACATTTCGGCTTTAAATGAAAATCAAAGTGAAGTTCAAATGGAATTCAATGGAGAATTTAACGCGATGATGGCGATGATGGTAAAAAAACCATTAAGCAAATTCATAAATACGCTAGCCGAAAATATTGGTAAGCTATAAGAAAGAATAATTTAAAGCTATTCTCAAAACCTGAACTTGTTTCAGGTTTTTTTATTGATTATTTGCACCATATCGCTAATTGATTAAACTCACTGTTTTAATACATCAATTTGATCTCTTTTAGATCGAAAGTTTTAAAGATTGAGTCTTCAATTTCTAAATTCAATCTTCCTGAGGTAGTAACTCCACGTATGATGCCGGTAAGAAAAGCTCCATCTGGAAGCTGAAAGGTAGAAACCTGGTCTTTTCTAAACAAATTCTTCGCATATTCTTCAAGAATTGAAGTTTCAGCCTCAGCAGTAATTTCCGTTAATTTTTTTTCAAATTCATCGGCAATTCTTTTGAGCAATTCATCCAGGTTAAAATCCCTACCGGTAGCTAGTTTAAGTGAAGACGCCTGGGGTAAATCAGGGAAATTGGTCTGGTTAACATTAAGCCCAACTCCAATTATCGAAGCAGCAATTTCATTATTCTTCAAAATATTTTCAATAAGGATTCCGCTTATTTTATAGCGTGCTGACATAATGTCGTTAGGCCATTTTACTTTTAAACCGGGAATATTAAAGTTCTTTAGTACCTTAATAATCGCCAGAGAAACGGTAGCACTCATTAAAAATTGATGATTCACATTCACCCTTATTTTAGGATATAGTACGCTAAAAGTTAGGTTTTCACCCGCATTTGATACCCAACCCGAGCCTCTTTGTCCGCGACCTTTGGTTTGCTCATGGGCTACTACGCACATTGGCTCAAATGAAGTATTTCCGCGGTAGAGTTCACGAGCAAACTCGTTAGTTGAATTGGTGGCATTAACTTTGATTATACGCATAATAATAGTTAGAAATAAAACAGGCGTTAAATGTTATGTAAACAACGCCTATTAACAGCTAAAAAGTAATAACTTTGCGAAAATAATTAATTTTAATGGCAAAAAAAGCACCGAACAACGATCAACTTATTGCACATATAATTAAAGGAATTGAAGAAGTAAAAGGTAACGATATAGATATTCTCGACCTTAGGCAAATAGAAAACACCGTTTGTGATTATTTTATTATTTGCAACGGTACTTCCAACACACAGGTAAACGCCATAGTGAATTCCATCCAAAAAACTGTAAGTAAAGCTCTTAAAGATAAACCCTGGCACGTGGAAGGCGGAGATAATGCCGAGTGGGTGCTTTTAGATTATGTAAACGTGGTTGTACACGTTTTTCAAAAACATATCAGAGAGTTTTACGATATTGAAAGTCTTTGGGGTGACGCAAAAATCACCTCCATAGAAACCAATTATTAATTATCTAATTTAGAATTACCAAGAATGGCGAAACAGCAACCCAAAAAAAACACAGATCCTAAAAAGCCTAAGTTTAGTGCTTATTGGATCTATGCCGCTATAATTATTTTCTTTTTAGGACTTAACTTTTTTAGTGGAGGCGGTTTTAGCGAACCTGCTCAAACCAATCCGGCAGAATTCCTTAATTTTCTTAGAGACGGCGACGTAAAGAAAGTTGAGATTGTAAACCGCAAGCAAGCGAAAGTTTATCTTACCGATGAAGCGGCCCAAAAAGAAATTCACAAAAATGCCAACGATCCGGAATTATTTAATACCGGAGCCGAAACCCCTGCTTATAGTTTTGAGTTTGGTGACTTGCAGAACCTTGAGGACGACATTAAAGAAATCAAAAGCGAGAATAATCTAGACACCACTGTCGTATATGACACACACAGCAATGTTTGGGGCGAGGTATTCTGGGCATTACTGCCTTTTATACTAATTATTGGAGTTTGGATTTTTATCATGCGAAAAATGAGCTCCGGTGGCGGTGGCGGTGCAGGAGGACAGATTTTTAACATAGGAAAATCTAAAGCTAAATTATTTGACCAAAATACCGATGTAAAGACTTCTTTTAAAGATGTAGCCGGATTAGAAGGTGCTAAAGAAGAAGTGCAGGAAATCGTAGATTTCCTAAAGCAACCAGATAAATATACTTCTCTTGGTGGTAAAATTCCGAAAGGAGCTCTTCTTGTAGGACCTCCCGGAACCGGAAAAACTTTATTAGCAAAAGCGGTAGCAGGAGAGGCTAAAGTACCTTTCTTCTCGCTTTCAGGATCAGATTTCGTGGAGATGTTTGTGGGTGTGGGTGCTTCAAGAGTGCGTGACTTATTTAAACAAGCCAAAGAAAAATCCCCTTCAATAATTTTTATTGATGAGATAGATGCTATTGGTCGTGCTCGTGGAAAAAGTAATTTTTCAGGATCTAACGATGAACGAGAAAATACCTTAAACCAATTACTAACAGAAATGGATGGTTTTGGCACTAATACGAATGTTATTGTAGTAGCCGCAACTAACCGTGCAGATGTATTGGATAAAGCCCTTATGCGTGCCGGAAGATTTGACCGTCAAATCTATGTTGACCTGCCGGATCTAAATGAAAGAAAAGAAATTTTTGAAGTTCACCTGAAGCCACTTAAAAAAGTAGCTGATGAACTTGATACTGAATTCTTAGCAAAACAAACTCCAGGGTTTTCTGGAGCTGACATTGCCAACGTTTGTAATGAAGCTGCGTTAATTGCTGCTCGAAAAGGCAACAAGGCTGTTGGAAAACAAGATTTTCTTGATGCTGTAGACAGAATTGTAGGTGGACTTGAGAAAAAGAATAAAATTATCACTCCAGACGAAAAGAAAGCTATTGCTTATCACGAAGCTGGTCACGCTACCATAAGCTGGATGCTAGAACATGCTGCGCCATTGGTAAAAGTTACCATAGTTCCTCGAGGACAATCGCTTGGAGCCGCGTGGTATTTGCCAGAAGAACGTCTTATTGTGAGACCGGAACAAATGCTGGATGAGATGTGTGCCGCCCTTGGAGGAAGAGCTGCAGAAAAAGTTGTCTTCGATAAAATTTCTACCGGGGCACTAAGTGACCTTGAGAAGGTTACTAAGCAAGCTAAGGCTATGGTCACCATTTACGGACTGAATGATAAGATTGGAAATCTTACTTATTATGATTCTTCAGGCCAGGGTGAATATAACTTCACTAAACCATATAGTGAAAGCACTTCTGAACTCATTGATAAAGAAATTTCCAATCTAATTGAAACCCAATATCAACGTGCTTTAGATTTACTCACCAAGCATAAAGACAAGCTGGCAAAATTAGCAGATATTCTTCTTGACAAGGAGGTAATTTTCAAGGATGATCTGGAACGTATTTTCGGAAAAAGACCTTATGATAAAGAAAAGGAGAAAACCGAAGTTCTTGGCAAGAAAGGAACCTCTAAAATTGAGGATAAAGCTTCTGAAACCGAAGAGCAGAATCCTGCACCAGGAGCTAATACCGACGAGAATACATTAACCGAAAATAATTCGGTTAATAAATAGTTTATAACCACGGTTTAAAAAATCTTAATTTCCCTAAGGGTTAAATTAAGATTTTTTACCTTTGGTTAAAATCACGTTGAGAACCACACCCAATACTCTATGAGTATATTTAGAAGATTTCTTAACCCTAAATCGAAATCAGACAAGAAGCAGGAATCTCCTGAAAAAGCTGAGCGAGGGAAATATATGCCTGAGGTAAAGCTACCTACTGATGAGCGATTTATGCTCAATTTTAAAAATAATGGCGGCAAATTTCTCTACTGTGAGAACGACCAGGAGATTGAGGAAGCTTTTGATAATATCTTGCTGGAAAACGATTGGTATGAAAAAGACTGCTGCTGTTTAGATGCTAATCTTCAGGATAAATTTAAAGGTTTTAATCTGAATTTCACCAGATCTGGTTCGGCACCATTTTTCCTTTCTACTTGTGAATACCTGGTCTCCAATGACGGTTCTATCCTCATATCTTCTAATCAAATTAAAGAGTGCAAACTCAATGATTTACCTGATAATTTCGTGATTATTTCTTCTACAAGCCAATTGATAGACACCATTGGCGAAGGCCTTCGCGGCATTAAATTTAGAAACAAACAGCGAATTCCTTCTAATATTACTACCATCAAAAATTTCGAAACTCAAAAAGAGGGGGACTTTATGAGCTATGGAAGTAGCACAAAAAACCTATATTTGCTCCTGTTGGAAGATTTATAAAATATGAGGGAAGCCATTATTAGAACTATTTCAGGATTGTTGTATGTATCCATATTGGTTGCTTCCATACTTTCTTCCGAATTCATATTTATAAGCTTATTCTACCTTTTAGGACTTGTGTGCCTAATAGAAATGCAAAAATTGTTACACCTAAAAAGCTATGCGCTTTACGCAGTGCAGGCTTTATTGTTTTACCTGTTTAGTTATCTCAAGTTCAATCAGGACGCTACAATACTTCTGCTTTTTATAACAATTTTTGTCAATTTATTCCTGGTGAAAGATTTACTGGTGGTCAGGAAAATACCTGTTTTTGAGAAGAAGAAATACATTATCATAATTTTTTACCTTATTTCCTCGGTTATTTTTCTCACCCTTATTCCAACAATAGAAGGCGTTTTCATCCCGAAACTAGTAGTGGGTATTTTTATCTTAATTTGGACTAACGATACATTTGCTTATATTGTAGGTAAGAATTTTGGAAATAAGAAGCTTTTCGAAAGAATTTCGCCTAATAAAACTATAGAAGGTTTCTTGGGTGGATTAGTATTTAGTGGGATAGCCAGTTTTTTTATTTTCTATTACACCCAATTTCTCACTTTCCCCATCTGGCTAGGGTTAGCGATAATTCTGAGTATTTTTGGGACTCTGGGAGATCTCATTCAATCAAAATTCAAACGTCAGGCAGGTGTTAAAGATAGTGGCACATTGATGCCAGGTCACGGCGGATTGTTTGATAGATTGGATAGTATTATTTTTTCGAGTCCATTTGTATATGCTTATCTATATATTCTAGATTATGTTTCATAAAGAAGGTTATAAAATTATGGCGATCGCGGCTGTGCTGCTTATCGCAATAAACGTAGTATCATATTTGTTTATCAATACTTACTGGATAAAATTTGCTATCCTGGTAGTAACTATTATATTGTTTTTACTCGTTATTCAGTTCTTTAGAAACCCTAAAAGGCAAACTGTTTTAAATGACGCAAATGTTGTGGCGCCAGTTGATGGAAAAGTTGTGGCAATTGAAGAGGTTGAAGAAAAAGAATATTTTAAAGATAAGCGGATTCAAATCTCTATTTTCATGTCCCCGATAAACGTGCACGTAACAAGACACCCTATTGGCGGAAAAGTAAAATACAGTAAATATCATCCCGGTAAATTTTTGGTTGCCTGGCATCCAAAATCCAGTGAAGAGAACGAAAGAACTACCGTTGTGGTAGAAAACAAAGTTGCCGGTGAAGTTCTATATCGACAGATTGCAGGAGCAATGGCAAAAAGAATTGTAAATTATGCTGAAGTTGATGAAGAGGTGATCCAGGGTAGTGATAGCGGATTTATAAAATTCGGATCTCGGGTAGATGTTTTTCTACCGCTAAATACACCGGTTTCAGTTAAGCTAGATCAAAAAGTAAAAGGCGGGCTAAGTGTTATAGCCAATATTGATGAATAAGCAGTACATTATGCCTAATACAACGAAAGAAAAATTTTCAAGAGCTTATGACATGGCCAGCAAAACAGATCAGAAATTTGCGCCAGATGTCATGCTCCAATTCTATGCTTATTATAAAAAAGCCACTCAGGTAAACGGCTTTTATGCTCCACCTACAAACGAGGGAGATATAAGGAATGCCTTTAAGATAAACGCTTTATTACAGGTGAAAAATCTTAGCAAGCAGGAAGCTCGCGAAAAATATGTAGAACTTGTAGAAGAACATATTGGCGAAGTAACCGAATAATCACCTCGCCAAAATCTCTCCTTTTAATTTATTTCAGACTTTTTAAACTGGCTTTAATAGCTTCAATTTTAGCCTCTGCATCAGCTTTTTTAGCTTTTTCTATTGCCACTACTTTTTCCGGGGCATTATTTACAAAACGCTCGTTAGAAAGCTTCTTCTCTACAGATTTCAAGAACCCTTCATTATATTTTAATTCCTCCTCCAATTTTTCAATTTCAGCTTCCACATCTATAGAACCTGCGATAGGAATGAAATATTCATTCGATTTTACACGGAACGAAAGCGCGCCTTCTACCTGCTTATCTACATAGTTGAAAGCATCTATATTCCCCATTTTCAAGATTACGGGATCAAATAACTCTGAGGCTTTTTCATTATTCATCACCATAAGATCTATGGTATTTTTAAATGAAATATTCTTCTCTTTTCTTATTTTTCTAATTCCGGCAATAACTTCTGAAGCCAAAGCGAACTCATTGATTATTTCTTCGTTAAAATCTTTAAGTTCTGGCCACTTCGCAATTATTAAAGCCTCAGACGGTTTTCTATTAGTAATTTCCTGCCAAATCTCTTCGGTCACAAAAGGCATAAAAGGATGAAGAATCTTTAGATTATCTTCTAAAATTTGAATTACTGCTTTATATGTTTTTGCATCTATAGGCTGCCCGTAAGCGGGTTTTACCATTTCAAGGAACCAGGAACAGTAATCGTCCCAAATCAATTTGTAAGTACTCATTAAAGCATCACTCATTCTGTATTTAGAGTAATGATCTTCGATTTCGGCAAGAGTTTTTCTAAACCTTGCTGTGTACCAGTCTATCGCGATTTTTGAAGTCTCGTCCTGTTCTTTTTCTTCAGAAATTCCCCAGCCTTTTACCAGTCTGAAAGCATTCCAGATTTTATTTGAAAAAGCACTTCCTTGCTTACACAGGTCTTCTTCAAACATTAAATCGTTCCCGGCAGGAGAACTCAATAGCATTCCTACCCTAACGCCATCGGCGCCATATTGTTCAATTAGTCCCAGCGGATCTGGAGAATTCCCCAGCGACTTGGACATTTTTCTACGTTGCTTGTCGCGTACAATGCCGGTGAGGTAAACATTTTTAAAAGGACGTTCACCTCTATATTCATACCCAGCCATAATCATACGAGCTACCCAGAAAAATAAAATTTCAGGGGCGGTCACAAGATCATTGGTTGGATAGTAGTATTTAATTTCTTCATTCTCAGGCTCAAGAATACCGTTAAAAACGCTCATTGGCCACAACCACGAAGAAAACCAGGTATCTAGAGCATCTTTATCCTGAATTAACTCTTCAGCCTTCAAAT
>DATFJA010000218.1:0-3564 GCA_035269545.1 Salegentibacter sp. | reverse complement strand
CATATATTCTTCTACCCAAAAAGTATCATAATGATTCGCCAACATTTCTGCCAGGCTGGTTTTTCCGGTAGATTCAGGCCCAAAAAGAACTACTTTTATGAGGGACGAAGGTCGTTGCGCAAGTTTTTCTGCCATGCTTTATAGCCGTAAATGGCGATTATAGTGAATACAAAATATTGAAGTGCGGTTAAGGTAAGACCTTTGTAAAAATAGAGAGGCACCGAAATGATATCTCCAATAATCCAAAAAATCCAGTTCTCTATTTTTCTTTTGGCCATTTGCCACATTCCTACAAAGAAAATTGCAGTTGTAAAAGTATCTACATAGGCCGTCCAATTGGTCCATTTATCAAAGTATTCATAAACGGCGAATACAAAAAGCAAAGTCGCAATAAATATAAACAGGCTTTGCCAATTTTCCTTTTTTGTAGTATTGGTGATAGGTGTAAAATGCTCTGCATCTACTTTTCGCGTCCAAATATACCAACCATAGATACTCATAGAAAAATAATAGGCATTGATCATCATATCGCCCAATAATTCCCATTGCCAAAGCAGGTAAACAAAGATCATAGTACTTATAATTCCGGTAGGATAGACCAGAATATTGTTTTGCTTTGAATAGAGCACCGAGAGAAAGCCGAAGATTACCGCAATTACCTCAAGGATGATAAATAAAGTTGGATACCCGTAATACTGATCAAAGAAAAAATCAAAAATCGGCTGCATAGTCGCTTCGGTCAGATTTTACAATTTTCATAAAAATGAGGCCACGGTCTATCGCTTCAAAAGCATCTTTTATTTCTGAATTCAACAAACCCATCACCTCATCATACTCTCCATAAACCTGGGTGCTTAGCGGGTTTTCTTTTACCGTCAATCCTGAAGCCCTCAGTTTTTTGATGAAATTGATAATTTTTGGTTCAAAATCGTCCTGTAACGGACTTAAGGTTAGTTCTACTGAAATTTTCATTGTCATTTATTTTAGGCCATGAATGCACAAATAATATGTTCACCCCAAGGCAAGCCAAATTTAAAGATTTGAAATTAGTCTTAGAGAGACTGAAGAAAACAATTTGGAAAATTTTACTCGATAATCGAGAATAAATGCTCCAAGGCTTGCCTCGAAATAAGTTTATATTTTCCAATAATAATGCTTCTTATGCTTGTTCCAAACTCGCTTACTTTTACGCCCCATCTTTCGAAGTAGGGGAATGAATTTCGCTTTATCGGAAGAAAGAGGTGGTAACAAAACCTTATAAACAGGAAAACAATAGCTATTAAGAAAACCCCTCAGACTTTTACGCTAAAAAACGTAAAAGCCACCTTCCCTTGAAAAAATGGGAGGAGCTTTTAATTTAGGCTCCATCAACGTTCTATTCCAATCAAAAATATTCGTGGATTCGTGGCGAAAAATCCAGAATAGAAATTTTGAAAATGGAACGCAGATAACGCTGATCTTTATGCTTGAAGATGATTTTAACCCCTCCGACTTTTACACTAAAAAAGTGTCAAAGCCACCTCCCCTCAAAAAAATGGGAGAAGCTTTTAATTTGGGCTCCATCAATGTTCTATTCAAATCAAAAATATTCGTGGATTCGTGGCGAAAACTTTTTTGGAAGCGATGACTTTGCATTGCAGGATAAAACTCAATTTTCAAAATGATTCCCCATCACGATCATATCGGCTCCTGCATTATAAGCACTTTCCTGTTGTGCCAAACTGCGAATTCCTCCACCCACTATTAGAGGTATATTTATCGCTTTTTTTACTTCAGAAATAATTTCTTCAGAAACAGGGAAATCAGCTCCACTACCGGCTTCAAGGTAAATTAGTTTTTTCCCGGAGAATTCACCGGCCAAAGCCGTATTTACAACAGTTTCTACGGCGCGCTGTGAAATCGGCATTGTTCCACTCACTCTTTGCACTGCACATTCCTTACCGCCGTCAATTAGAATATAGGCTGTTGGAATAATTTCCAGTTTGCTATTTTTCAATTTATCTACAGATTTCACCTGCTGCTCAATTAAATATTCAGGGTTTCTTCCGGAAAGCAGACTTAAAAAAAGCAATGCATCCGCAGTTTCGGTAATTTGTGAGTAATCGCCCGGAAATAAGATCACAGGTAAATTAGTGACATTTTTTATGGATTTTACAGTTTCTTCGGTCTTTAATTTTTCAACTATACTTCCACCTACAAAAATATGTGTCGTTTCTTTTGGTATCTTTTTCAGATAAGATGTCGCTTCAGCTTCATTAAATTTATCGGGATCTATTAAAATAGCGAGCAGCTTTCCCCCATCGTTCGTTACCTGGGAAATTTCAGCATAAAAATTCCGCATTAATTTTGGGCTTTTTTCGGATCATTCCAGCCGTAGACGCAGGTAAAACCTTCAAATTCCAGGAATTTCATTTCATAAAAAGATTCCCTCCCTTTAAAATTCACTTTTGCTGTGGTCTCGGCATCGTCAAAATCAAAATCAATTACATTAATATGCTGTAGAAACCCCAGCCCGGGTTCGGCATACATTTTATAAATAGATTCCTTAGCCCCCCAAACTATGGTAAGTTTTCTTACTAAAGCTTCTTCGTTGGCCACTGTATGATATTCATTTAATGGGGTGAATTTATTAGCAATTTTAAGAATTTTATCTCGACGTTTTTCAATATCAATCCCCACTTTTTCATCGCTTAAAATAATAGCGGTAAAATTGAAAGAATGTGTAATAGAAATATTATTTCCATTTTTTAGATGTGGCTTTCCAAGCTCATCATAAAACAGATCGTGATCTACATAACCTGCTTCGGCCATTAAATGGCGAATACTCATAAAACCTCGACGGTGTATTTCAGATTTCATTCCATCTACCCGATTTTGACAATGCTCGGTAAGTTCAATTCCTTTGCTTAAATCTTCATAAGACTCTTCTACCTTCCAAATGAAGACTTTAGTCCGTGGGTTTACTGTTATTGTTTTGTAAAGTGGCATTTAGGTTTATTAAAGATTCCTTATTTTTGCGCAAGAAAAAAATTGCTAATATTCAAATATAATAATATGTCGACTAAAACAGTGCCGCATACCGCTTATAAAGTTAAGGATATTTCCCTGGCCGACTGGGGAAGAAAAGAAATAGAACTTGCCGAATCTGAAATGCCTGGTTTAATGGCACTTCGAGAGGAATACAAGAACGAACAACCACTAAAAGGAGCCAGAATTGCAGGATGTCTTCACATGACCGTACAAACTGCTGTGCTTATTGAAACCCTGGTTTCTCTTGGCGCAGATGTTACATGGAGCTCTTGTAATATTTTCTCTACACAAGATCACGCTGCCGCTGCAATTGCTGCTGCAGGAATCCCGGTTTACGCCTGGAAAGGAATGACCGAAGAGGAATTTAATTGGTGTATAGAACAAACCTTGTTTTTTGGTGAAGAGCGTGAACCACTGAATATGATTCTTGATGATGGTGGCGATCTTACCAATATGGTTTTTGATAAGTATCCAGAGCTTGCAGAAGGCATCCGAGGACTTTCAGAAGAAACTACTACCGGAGTTCATAGACTT
>DATFJA010000217.1:0-6455 GCA_035269545.1 Salegentibacter sp. | reverse complement strand
AGATTTTAATTAACGCACTATAATTACCCCAATTAGCCAGGCGTGCTAAGGCTTGCAATGGCTGCATTTAAAAACGCACCTAAATTCGGTTAATTTAACCTTCTCAGCAACAGTTAATTTTATCTTAAATTAATATATTAGTGAATTAACTAATTTAGAAGAAATGACGCGCCAAATTTCGGGACTACTTATAATTATTTTACTGAGTGTTGCCTGTAAAAGTGACACCGAGCCTCAGGAAAAACAGGATTATTTGCTCAATAAATTATCTCCGGAGATCACCAATGTAAATTTTATTAATGAGATTACCGAAGATCCTGAGCACAGTATAATTAATTACATATACTACTACAATGGCGCAGGTGTAGCCACAGGAGACATTAACAACGATAGTCTTCCAGATCTTTATTTTGTCTCCAATATGGGGCAAAACAAACTGTTTCTGAACAAAGGAAATCTGGAGTTTGAAGATGTATCCAATAAAGCGGGTGTAGAAGGTAAATCCAGCTGGAGTACCGGTACTACCATGGTTGATATCAATAATGATGGCTTATTAGATATTTATGTTTCTGCGGTTTCCGGGCTTTTAGATTTTGAAGGTCATAATGAGCTTTTTATCAATAATGGAGATGGAACTTTTAGTGAGCAAGCAGCAAAATATGGCCTGGATTTTAAAGGTTATGCCACCCAGTCTTATTTCTTTGATTATGATAAAGATGGAGATTTAGATGTCTATATTGTTAACCACGCGGTACACACTACCCGATCACACGGCCCTGCATCCGTAAGAAAAAAGAGGGCTCCTTTAGTAGGTGATGTACTTCTACAAAACAATAATGGTAAATTTACCGATGTAAGCGAAGAAGCCGGAATCTACGGTGGAATTAATGGCTACGGATTAAGTGCGGCCCTGGCCGATTTTAATAATGACGGCTGGGTAGATATTTATGTTTGTAATGACTTTCACGAAGACGATTACTATTACTTAAATAACCAGGATGGGACTTTTAAGGAAACACTTAACACTGCATTTTCAACATTAAGCAGGTTTTCCATGGGAAGCGATGCTGCCGATATTAACAGTGATGGTTATCAGGATCTAATTACTTTAGATATGCTTCCCCAGGATGAAAAAGTGATTAAAGAAAGTGAAGGCGATGACGCTATGTACAATATGCAAAAACGCCTTAAAAAACTGGGGTATAAAGAGCAGTATGCACGTAACATGCTTCAAATAAATAATGAAGGCTCTAATTTTCAGGAGATGGCTCTTTTTAATGGCATAGAGGCGACAGATTGGAGCTGGGCCCCGCTATTGGCAGACTTCAATAACGACGGCCACCAGGATCTATTTATTTCCAATGGTATTTTACGCCGCCCCAACGACCTTGATTTCAAAAATTTTGTGGCTACTGCTTTTAAAAACAGAAGTCCGAATGAGGGTATGAAGTGGCTTTATAAATCTAAAGATGAAATGCCCCCCGGAAAAGTTTCCAATGAAATTTTTAAAGGAAATTCGGTGAAATTTGATAAAAAAACCGGGACGTGGATTGAAGATGAAGCCTCTTTCTCTAACGGCGCCATCTATGCAGATTTAGACCTGGATGGAGATCTGGACCTTGTGGTAAATAACCTAAATGAAGTTGCGGGAATCTACGAAAACACCACTAATAATTCCGGAAGCTATATTTCGCTTGAATTTGATTATCCAGACAATAGCAAAGGAATAGGCACCAAAGCCATACTTTTTTCTAATGGGAAAGAACAAATAAAACAATTATTCAACTCTCGTGGTTTTTTATCTTCGGCAGAAAGTAAACTCCATTTTGGCCTGGATAAAGAGGCAAAGATCGATTCAATTCATATTATCTGGCCAAACAATACTTATCAGACAATTCAGCCTGAAAAAGATCAAAGCCTCAAAGTCGCATATTCTGAAGACGCTGCTCCCTATAACTATAAAAAAGTAGACGACCGGGAGAGCTTTTTTGATGCTACCGAAACATTAGAATACACCCATAAAGAAGACGAATATGACGACTTTCATCAGGAAAAGTTAATTCCATATAGTGTCTCTATGCAGGGTCCGGCTGTGGCAACCGGGGACATAGACAATAATGGTTTTGAGGATATTTTTATTGGTGGAGCTTCTGGCCATCCCGGGAAATTATTTCTCAATGACGGAAAAGAGCTTAAAGAAACTTCTGTAGAAATATTCTCAAGGCACAAAGAGTTCGAAGATAATTCCGCTGAATTTCTGGATGTCGATAAAGATGGAGACCTGGACCTTTATGTAGGCTCAGGCATTAATTCGGCTCGAATGAAGTTCTTCGAAAATGACAGGCTATATATAAACACAAACGGTAGTTTTGATCAAGCCAGCGGCGCTATTCCAAGTAATTTTCTAAACACCTCCTCAATTACCAGCCTGGATTATAACAAAGACGGTTATGAAGATCTTTTTGTTGCTAATCGATCAGTACCCGGTGATTTTGGTAGAAACACTAGCTCTTATCTTTTGAAAAACAACCAGAATGGTGAATTTGTTCAGCATCCCGATTTCGATGTTAATGGAATGCTTACCCAGGTAAAATCTGAAGATATAGATGGTGATGGGGCCGCAGATTTATTAATAGCTGCAGAATGGGACACCCCTAAGATATACCTAAACCAGGATGGAGATTTTAATAAGCTTGATTTACCAAAAGATCTTTTAGGTTTATGGCAGAGTATAGCTTTTTACGATATAGACGGAGATGGAGATAAAGATATTTTGCTTGGAAATTGGGGATTGAACACTAGGTTTTCTGCGAAAAAAGGAGCTCCGCTAAAAATGTATTATGGCGATTTAAATGGAGATGGAAAGTCTGAAACAGTGGTTGCCTATAATAAAGAAGGTAAATACTATCCGCTGAACTCCAGGAATGAACTGGCTTCTCAAATGAATTTCATCAGTAAAAAGTTCCCAACTCACCAGCAGTTTTCATTAAAGACGATGGAAGACATCTTTACTCCGCAAGTACTGTCTTCTGCTAAAACCTATGAGGTTAATACTTTAGCATCGGGATACCTTGAAAACAAGAACGGTGAATTTTCTAAATTCATTGAGTTTCCGCAGGAATTTCAAACCGCTCCAATTAAATCTTTTCATAAAATAAATATTGAAGGAGAAGAGCAATTATTGATAAGCGGTAATACTTACGAAGTGAATACCTATCACGGTGGTTATTCCTCTTTAAAAGGCTTATTGGTAAAGTCTGTCAATAACTATAGTAAGGTTTCAGAATCGGGTATTGCACCACTGGATGAGCAAATTAAGCAAAGTGTTTCAATTGCTATGAAAAATAGAAATCTCCTGCTGATAATTCCTAATAACGACAGCATTGCCACTTATTCTTTTAAGAAATAATCTCAATGCAATAATTTTTTAGAAATGCTATTAGAACAAGAATAAAGCTATTTTTCGGTAGAACCAGATAGCTTATAAAAGCTTCCGTTAAGTATGATCACAGATCATTTCCCATCTGAGAAACATGAAGCTCTTTTCTAAAAAGCAGGCTGTACGTGAATGCTTTAGGCAATAAGACAATAGTTAATCTAATTATAATTGCTTTTCCAGGTTTTTAAGTTTGGTGTTTATTTCTTAAATTAAAAGAAAAACTTATGAATCCAAACAGTATTAAAAAAAGCGATAAAGAAAAAGATGAATTTATTCTTGCAGACCAACATAGTGATGGTGTACATTTTGACAAGCGCTTAAAAAAAGCGAAGGAAGCAGAAAGCAAGAAAAACAAAAAGGAAGATAAAGATTCAAAAAAAGAGCCATAAACCTGGCTCTTTTTTCATAACGCAACTTTTTTGCCATATAGTTATTTAAAAGGCAGAACAAGTGCTATCAAAATCAATTAATAAAAAAGGCTGTCAAATTTGACAGCCTTTTTTTCTTGGGTGATAATTTAAATTCAAACTTATTACTAATATTCCTCTTCCATTTCATCTGCTGCTTCTTCTATCTCATCCGTTCTTTCTTCAACGGCTTCTGCAGCTTCTTCTGCTCGCTCTTCTTCCGGGGTTTCTCTACAGGAAATGAATGAAGTGCTTACAGTAAATAACAAAGCGAATAATAAAAATATCCTTTTCATAATTTATGGTTTTGTTGATTATAAATTTAAATTAATAAAAATGAGTGATAAAGACAGTTACTGGGGAGTTAAAAAATGCTAAAACTGATTTACAACCCCTAATTACACAAAAATATATCCGTAAATAGCAATAAGTATGTCCTGATGCTGGAAAATCAGCGAATCAGGCAGAACTAAAAGCGGAAAAAACAACAAGAAGAAAAATTTATCTTAGTTTAAGATTCGAGCTTCAAAAATGTTGAAAAGAAAGCTAAAGAAAAAGCTAAGAATCTTTATCAGTATATTTATTATAACGATCAATAGCTAAAATATTATTTTAAATTTTCAGAAAAACAGGAAATGAGTCAAACCAGGAAAAGAAGTAATTATCGTGGAGAAGAAGCAAAGTGGCCCCATCAAATTCCTGCTCGTGGGTGGTTAGATATTGGAAAACGTGTTTACAAAGAGATGAAATTTGACCACGTGCAAATAATTTCAGCAGGAGTGGCTTTCTATTTCTTCCTCGCTATTTTTCCTACTATCGTAGCCGCGATTTCTATTTACAGTATTGTTCTGGAACCTTCCCGAATTGAGGAACAAATTTCATACTTAAGTCTAATTTTGCCCGACCAGGCTTTTGGAATGATGACCGATTTCCTGGAACCTGTTCTGGAACGTTCTAAAAGGGAAATTGGTTGGGGATTATTTATAAGTATTATGATAAGTATCTGGAGTGCCAATAAGGGGACAAGTGCACTTTTACAAGGTATTAATATTGCTTACGATGAAATTGATGGACGGGGCATTATCTGGAAAAATTTACTGAGCTTACTTTTTACCCTGGGTGGCCTGGTGGTAGGACTTATTAGCTTATTAATTGTAATCTTCTTTCCGCTACTGGTAAAAAATCTCGGCTTAACTCCTCAATTAGAAAACATGTTAAACTGGTTACGCTGGGTCTTCCTGGGACTTATTCTAATTTTTAATTTAAGCATGATCTATAAAATTGCTCCTTATAGAACCAATCCAAGATTTGGTTGGGTAAGCTGGGGCGCAGTAATTGGCTCTTTGTTCTGGCTGGCAGGTTCTATATTATTTTCGTGGTATGTAGCGAATTTTGGAAGTTATGCCGATCTCTACGGAAGTTTTGCCGCAGTAGCTATTCTATTATTATGGTTATTTCTCACCGCTTTTATAATCCTGATGGGCGCCGAAATAAACTCAGAAATGGAACATCAAACCCGTTACGACACCACCATAGGAATAGAAAAACCAATGGGAGAAAGAAACGCATACCACGCCGATCATTGCGCTATAGATCTCGATGAGGATTGCTAAAGAGGCAAAGAAAAATTATAAGTCAAATCCAAAATCATCCTCCTCGAATTCCCCGGCTTTTACGAGGTCTTCAATAAACTCGTCTACCTGGCTTTTGGTCACATTAGGCATACAGATAATGTGCGATACTTCAGCCTCGGTAGCCAGTTGCCATTTTTGTTTTACCGAATCAGGCGTTCGCGGCATCACTACGGTAAGCGCCCCCGGGTTGCTCCAGGCTTCCACTCCAATTTCCTTAAGTCGATTTTTACAATATTCAGCGACTTCGAGACCGTGAAGATAACGGGCTTTCATCCCTTCTTCCCCGAGTTGCTTGAGAGCGTACCAAAGAAACAAAGGGCTATGCCCATTCCTGGAACCGGTAATTGTAGTATCTAAAGAGCCTATATAAGAAATACCTTTAGCTATGCGATCTCTATGGCCTCTTTTGGTAATAATCACCCCGCAAGGAATAGGCGAACCTACAAATTTATGACCACTTATAGATATACTATCGGCACCATCCTTAAAATCAAAAGGCAACCTTGGCTCCATAAATGGGCCATAACTTCCTGAAAGTGCCGCATCACAATGAATATAGTGATCCTGTACGGCAAGATTTCTCAAGATGGCTTTTATGCGGGAAACATCATCTTTAGCCTCTTTCATAGTAGTACCAAAAGTAGTAAGCACTATAGCCGGTTTATGACGATTCATCCTCAGGGTATTCTCAAAATCTTCATAATCTATCTCCCCGTTCTCCTGGGATTTTATCACGATACTCGGAATATTGAGCAGGTGGATATTCTTGCGCACACTATAATGAGTAGATTCTGAATAGTAAACCATTGCCTTTGGATACATTTCCCGGGCCAGGTAAAGACCATATAAATTACTTTCAGAACCTCCGTTGGTAACATAACCCCAATAATCTTTTGGCTGCGCTCTAAATAGCCTGGCGAAGAAAGCCACTACTTCCTTTTCCATCTGGTGTGTTTGCACTTTCCAGGTTCCTTC
>DATFJA010000216.1:0-6549 GCA_035269545.1 Salegentibacter sp. | reverse complement strand
CAAGTAATATCAAGGGAAATGCAGGTTTTTGTTAATAAGTCGGTCATTTTGTTAATAAACAAGTCTCGATTTAGTTGATTTTTTACCGTTTCAGTAACCATAAGGCCTTAGAGGAATTTTGCCTCTTTTGTAAAATCGTAACCATTTAGAAGTGATTTTACATCCATTTTTCGCTTTCCGGGAAGTTGTAATTCTTCAATAATTAGGTAACCGCCCTCTACTGCTACTTTCAGCTTTTTATCTTCGACCAGGATCTTGCCATTTTCCAAATTATGGGTGGCAATTTCTTTCTTGCAATGAAAAACCTTTACTTTTTCTTCTTTTCCATCGTTAAACAAAACAGTCCATGCGGCTGGGTAAGGGTTAAGACCGCGAATTAAGTTATAAATTTGATCTAACGAATCTTCCCAATTAATCTTCGTGTTCTCTTTATTTAATTTTGGTGCATCTTTCAGTAAGTGGTCAAATGGCTGTGGAGTAGCAGTGAGATTGCCTTTTTCTATAAGCTGCAGGGTTTCTACTACCACTCCAGATCCTAATTGCATTAATTTATCGTGGAGTTCCCCAACGCTTTCTTCAGCAGCTATGTTTATTTCCTTCTGAAGGATCATCGCACCGGTATCAATTTTCTCATCCAGAAAAAAAGTAGAAACACCTGTTTTTGTCTCGTTATTGATAATCGCCCAGTTAATTGGCGCAGCGCCTCGATACTGAGGTAGCAAAGAGGCGTGTAGGTTGAAAGTTCCGAATTTTGGTAAATCCCAAACCACTTTAGGTAACATTCTAAAAGCAACAATCACCTGTACATTGGGATCGAGAGCTTTTAATTCTTCGATGAAAGCATCATCCTTTAAATTTGTAGGTTGTAAGACCTTTAAACCTTTACTTACTGCGAATTTTTTCACAGGGCTCTCCTGTAATTTTCTTCCTCTGCCGGCAGGTTTATCTGGAGCGGTAATTACGCCAACCACGTTATAATCGGCTTTTAGTATACTTTCTAAACTGGCCACAGCAAAATCTGGCGTGCCCATAAATACTATTCTCAATGATCTCATCAATTATTTATTTTATAGCTATTCCCTGACTTCCGGGAAATAAATTCTTTGTCTAATAATAAGCGTAATACTTCTAAAACCTGATCCTCCGGATAATTTATGGCTTCAGTAAGTTGCCGCGAGGAAGCTTCTGAAGTTTTTAAAATCTTCATGATCTCAAGGTAAATTGCGTTTTTTAATTCCCTGGTTAGCGGTGCTCTTTGTTTTTGGCAAACCGAACAAATTCCGCAGTCTTCAAGCTTTTCTTCTCCAAAATAAGCCAGAAGTTGTTTGCTCCGGCAAATTTTGTCATTTTCTAAATAAGCTAAAACCGCATCAATCTTTTCTTTTTTAGATTGATTGTGTTGTTTAATATAAGGTGCAAGTGGAAAAATAACCAAATCGTCTTCCCTTGGAACCAAAAAAAGCACACTAGCGTCTTGTTCAGCATAAATATATTCCAGTATCTGCGCTTTTTCCAGCTCTTCAAGATACTTAAGCGCTGTTCTTTGATCGGTATTAGATTTTTTACAAACCGAAGCCAGGTCTATATTAGTCCTATTTTCTAAAATTCCACCGTAGGTTCTCAAAAGGGCTTTTATAAAGTTTTCGTATTTCTGATTCTGATCTAAATAATATTGAAGCTGTTTTCCAGATACTGTAAAATTTATACTTGTTTTTTTATGAAATTCCTTTGATAGTTTTAATACGCTGCACCTGTCTAGAAGTTGAAGTACTTCGTAAGTTTTTGAAAAAGGAAGCTCGTACTGGGCACAAAATTTAGAAAAACTAAAATTATGTTCGGTTTGTTCTCCTTCGCCATATGCGATCCTGAAAAAGCTATTCAATTTTTTATATACCAGTTTAACATCCTCCAGTTGTGGTAAATTGGCCAGGAACTGATTTTTTAATATTGGAATATCGCTTTTGTTGCTTAAAATTGTTGCAACTGCTTTTTTACCATCCCGACCGGCCCGGCCGGCTTCCTGGAAATAACTCTCCAAAGATTCTGGAAGATTTAAATGAATAACCTGCCGCACATCGGCTTTATCTATTCCCATCCCAAAAGCGGTAGTGGCCACCATTATTTGATGTTTATTTCCCAGCCAGTTATTAAGTCTTTTCGTCTTTTCTTTTGGTTGTAATCCGCCATGAAAAGCATCAGCTTTATAATCTTTTTTATTTAATAGGTCAGCAATTTCAAGGCTTGCTTTTCGGCTTCGCACATAAATTATTGCCGGCTCTTCTTTGTTAATCAACAGTTGATTTAAACGATAATATTTGTCTTCAGCTTTTAAGACGTTGTAAGCAATATTAGGCCGATAGAAAGAGTCTTTTAGCACTTCAATATTATCCAGTTCCAATTCCTTTACAATATCTTTTACTACTGCAGGTGTTGCGGTGGCGGTAAGTGCAATAAAAGGTATACCGGGTTTTAAATCTTTTAATTGAAAAATATTGCGATAAGCCGGTCTAAAATCGTGGCCCCATTGCGAAATGCAATGCGCCTCATCTACGGCAATGAGATTAACATTCATCAATTTGATGCGTTCCTGTACAAGGTCTTGTTGGAGTCTTTCAGGAGATAAATAGAGGAATTTATAATTTCCGTAGATACAATTATCAAGAGCAGCATCAAGATCCCGAAAAGCCATTCCGCCGGTTAAGGCCATTGCTTTAATCCCTTTTTGCTGAAGGGTGTTCACCTGATCTTCCATTAAAGCTACCAGAGGAGAGACTACAATACAGATTCCTTCCTGCATTAAAGCAGGGACTTGAAAACACAGTGATTTTCCGCCGCCGGTAGGCATTAGGGCCAGCACATTCTTTTGCTCCAGGAGTTTTTCTATTACAGGTTCCTGTAGTGGCCTAAAGGACAAATGTCCCCAGTATTTTTTTAATATGTAATGTGCATCCTGCAAATAGCTTATTCAATTTGATTTAAAATGAACTGGGTTCTTTCAATAATTGAGATTTTAGGAACTTCAATGGGGCTATAGCCGTAAGTTTTATAAGTGTCAAAAAGATATTTAGATATTTGACTGGCTTCTTTAAAAGATTCGTAACGCTCATTATCACTCTGGTAGATTTCTTCCCAAGGCGGTAAAAAGAATATTTTGTCGTAAGCATATTCTGTACAGGCATCAGTAAAATAAGTAGAATACTCTGTCTTAAAATAATCCATATATGCCAATACATCTGGGATGCCTCGATCTATAAATATAGTGGAAGTTGGAATCATATCGGCTTCCCGATGTTGAATCTTTCTGCCTTCCAAAAGCTTTTCGCTAAATAACACAGGTTTTTCGAGGAATAATTGAGCAATTCCCTGTTTCTGCGCTTCTAAGGTAACCTGCCGGGAAATTTCATGCAGGCATTCATGCCCATGCTTTTCCAGTTGGCGGATTATAGAAGATTTTCCGGTACCGGGGCCGCCGGTAATTACTATTTTCTGTTTTTTCACGCTGCAAATTTCGACATTTGAAATTGATTATAAAAATGTATGCAATCTATGTATCTTTGCAACCTAAATTTAAGTAAGTAAATTATGAGTGGAGCGAAAGATCAGGAAGAGTTTTATAGTAAATTGAAGTCGCAACTGCAGGATACATCCCTGTGGCCATCTGAGTACCTGTACAAATTTATAGTGCCAACAAAATCAAATCAGGTGAAAATTATTGAAGATATCTTTAATAACATGGGAGCGGTAATAACCACTAAAACTTCTAAAAAAGGGACTTATGTAAGCACTTCCATAAACGTGCAAATGAAAAATCCTGATGCAGTGATTGCAAAATATAAGGAAGTTGCTGAAAAGGTAGATGGCGTAATTTCTCTATAGGTTTATATTTATTATAGGCTACCAAGGTTAAGAGATTAATCTTTAAATGCCCCATATTGGCTTGCTCTGTTTTTTTAAATTCTTAAAATTTTATCTATCCCGATAATATTTAGTATTTTGCAGCGATTAACTTCTACAGTAAAGTATCACCTTATAAATTTCAATTTTGACACACGCATTAGAATATAACTCTGAGAGGAGACACCTAATTATTCCCGAATACGGAAGACATCTTCAAAAAATGGTAGAAAAAGCCGTAGAAATTGAAGATGATAAAGAACGTAACCAGGTTGCTAAATCTATAATTGCCGTAATGGGTAATATGAATCCTCATTTAAGAGATGTTCCAGATTTTCAGCATAAATTATGGGATCAATTATTTATAATTAGTGATTTTAAGCTTGATGTAGAATCGCCTTTCCCTAAGCCCAGTAGAGAATTGTTGGCAGAGCGACCTGAAATGTTAGGTTATCCCCAGAATTTCCCTAAATATCGTTTCTACGGAAATAATATTAACCGAATGATCAACGAGGTTAAAGATTGGGAAGAAGGCCCTTTAAAAGAAGGTTTGGTTTTGACTATAGCCAACCATATGAAAAAATCTTACCTAAACTGGAATCGCGATACGGTAGATGATAAAATAATCTTTGAGCATCTTCGTGAACTTAGCGGTGGTAAAATTAACTTAAAGAACGCCGACGAAGATCTAAGCGATGCTTCCAATCTTATTAGAAATAAGAAGAAACATAGCAACAAAAGCAATCATCCTAAAAAGTCCAACCGCAAAGGTGGAGGTGGACGTAAGCGCTACTAAAATAAATATTTTACTTTCATGGGAACTTTCCAAATTGAAGGCGGGCAGCAACTTAGTGGAGAAATTCAGCCGCAAGGAGCCAAAAATGAAGCCCTGCAAATTCTTTGTGCCGTATTATTAACTTCAGATGAAGTTATTATTAATAATATACCGGATATACTTGATGTCAATAAATTAATTAAGCTTCTTGAAAACCTCGGAGTAAAGATCAAAAAACTGGGAAAAGGAAGCTATTCTTTTAGAAGTGATGATCTTAACCTTGATTACCTAAGCAGTGAACAATTTAAAAAAGACGGTAGCGGCCTAAGAGGATCAATTATGATTGTAGGACCGCTTCTAGCGCGATTTGGCAAAGGATTTATTCCGAAACCGGGTGGCGATAAAATTGGTAGAAGAAGGCTGGACACTCATTTTGAAGGGTTTATCAAACTTGGGGCTAAATTCAGGTATAATAAAGAAGAACGTTTTTATGGAGTTGAAGCTCCAAACGGATTAAAAGGTGACTTTATGCTTTTGGAAGAAGCATCGGTTACCGGTACTGCTAACATTGTAATGGCCGCCGTACTTGCTGAAGGGACTACAACTATTTATAATGCAGCCTGTGAACCCTATTTACAGCAACTTTGCACTATGCTAAATTCGATGGGTGCTAAAATTAGTGGGGTAGGTTCTAATCTTTTAACAATTGAAGGGGTGAAATCTTTAAAAGGTTGCGAGCATCGTATTCTTCCCGATATGGTTGAGATAGGTTCCTGGATAGGTCTTGCAGCTATGACCAAAAGTGAAATTACCATTAAGAATGTTCGCTGGGACATGTTAGGTATTATTCCAACTACTTTTAGAAAATTAGGAATAACCATTGAACGAAAGGGAGATGATATTTTTATTCCTGCTCATACCAATGGCTATGAAGTACAAAGCTTTATAGATGGTTCTATAATGAATATTAGTGATGCACCCTGGCCGGGATTTACCCCAGATTTATTAAGTATTCTTTTGGTAGTGGCTACTCAAGCCCGTGGAAGCGTGCTTATTCATCAGAAAATGTTTGAAAGCCGTTTGTTCTTTGTAGATAAGCTAATCGATATGGGGGCCAAGATCATTTTGTGCGATCCACATCGTGCTACGGTAATAGGCCACGATTTCCAGTCGCAGTTAAAAGCTACCACAATGACCTCGCCAGATATTAGAGCAGGTATATCCTTGCTTATTGCTGCGCTTTCGGCTAAAGGAACTTCTACTATTCATAATATTGAACAAATAGATAGAGGTTATGAAAATATTGATGAACGTCTTAAAGCCATTGGCGCTAAAATAGAGCGGATTGCTTAAGTCCAATCTTGAATTAATTGAAATAGAAAAGTATTCTGAACCTTGTTTTCGGCAAGCTGAACTTGTTTCAGCTTCTAACATAATTGGATCACAAATAACTTAGATCCTGAAATAAATTCAGGATGACGTTTTAAACAAAAAATCCGGATGAATTGATCATCCGGATTTTTTTTATGCTAAGAAATTTCAGTAATTAAACTTCGGTTTCTGCTTTTCTCTTGTTTTCTTTATAATTAAACAGGTTATGTTCCTTAATCATTTTTGTGGTTTTTTCAGGTAACATATCTTCCCAACCTTCTTTACCTTCACTAATCATTTGAAGTACTTCTCTCGAGTATACATCAAGAATCTCCGGATTGTAGTTTTCAATATCTTCAACTCTTCCGTTGTATTTGAAGAATTTATACAATTCTTTCATTCTAGGATGCACCTTAAGGTTGTCGCTGGTAGTAATTTCTCCTGTTTCGGGATCTTTAAGAGGGTAGAGGTAAACCTTAAGATCTTTAAAGAATAATTTTCCGAAGGCT
>DATFJA010000215.1:0-2933 GCA_035269545.1 Salegentibacter sp. | reverse complement strand
TGTGTTATTATAAAAATGAAGACCTCGGGAAATGGCATAAAATTTATACCGGGCGTATAGGTATGATCGTTGGCCCCTTAATGATCGCGCAATTACTTGTAGCCTCCTGGCAATTATGGAAGCAACCGAATTTTTATACCTGGAGCAGCATGCTTATTATCGCTATTATCTGGGCGATGACTTTTTTAGTTTTTGTGCCTTTGCATAATTCTATTTCCCCCAACCAGTCTTGCGAAAAAATAACCCGCAGTTTAGAAGTAAAAAACTGGTGGCGAACTTTCTTATGGTCACTTTTGTTTTTTGGTAGTCTAATACTTAAAATTTCAGGTTATAATTTTTAAGCAAACTGCCTAATCCGTATTTTAGCAAACTTAAAACTCCAGAAAATTGGCAGCAAAAAAACCTCAGAAAGTTACCCCGTTAATGAAGCAATACAATGCCATCAAGGTAAAATACCCTGATGCCTTATTGTTGTTTCGGGTGGGCGATTTCTACGAGACTTTTGGGGAAGACGCAGTAAAAACCGCCAGGATTCTAAATATTATTTGCACCAATAGGAATAACGGAAGCGAGCGCACCGAGCTGGCAGGATTTCCACATCATTCTCTAAATACCTATTTGCCAAAACTGGTAAAAGCCGGGGAGCGGGTAGCTATTTGCGATCAGTTGGAAGATCCTAAAATGACGAAAACCATCGTGAAGCGTGGTGTGACCGAACTGGTGACTCCGGGAGTGGCCTTAAGTGACGAGGTGCTTCAGAGTAAATCGAATAATTTTTTGTGCGCTATTCACTTCGGAAAGAAAATCTTTGGAGTTTCGTTTTTAGATGTATCCACCGGCGAGTTTCTAACGGCACAGGGAACTTCAGAATATATAGATAAATTACTTCAGAATTTTGGCCCTAGTGAGGTTTTGATTCCGAAGAAAAATAAGAAGGATTTTACGCAGATCTTCGGCGAAGATTTTCATACGTTCTACCAGGAAGATTGGGTTTTTAAGCAAGACTTCGCTTACGAAACCTTGAACGAACATTTTCAAACCAAATCTTTAAAAGGTTTTGGAATAGAGCATTTGGAAGAAGGAATTATCGCTTCGGGTGCGGTTTTACATTACCTGGCCGAAACACAACATCGAAAACTTCAGCATATAACCGCGATAAACAGAATAGCAGAAGAGGAATATGTATGGATGGACCGGTTTACCATTAGAAACCTGGAGTTATATCATTCTAACGCGGCCAACGCCGTTACCTTGCTGGATGTTATAGATAAAACAATTTCGCCAATGGGCGGAAGATTGTTAAAACGTTGGCTGGCGCTGCCTTTAAAGAATGCAGATAAGGTTAGGAAGCGCCACGAAGTAGTTGGTTTTTTACTTGAAAATCCTTCAGTTTTAGCTGAAATTCAGCAAAACATCAAAAAAATAAGTGACCTGGAAAGGCTTATTTCCAAGGTCGCTACGGGAAAAGTAACGCCCCGGGAAGTACTTCAGCTTAACCATTCATTACAGGCCATAATTCCTATAAAACAGCTCGCGCTAAAAAGTGAGAACGAAGCGATTAAAGTGATTGGCGATAATTTGCATTCCTGCCAGGTACTTCGGAATAAAATAAGTGAAAGTTTACACGAAGATGCGCCGGTAAATATTTTAAAAGGAAATTGTATAGCTGAAGGTTTTTCAGAAGAACTGGATGAGCTTAGAAAAATAGCTTTTTCCGGAAAAGATTACCTCGATAATATGCTGAAGCGGGAAACCGAAATCACCGGGATTTCCTCGCTGAAAATAGGCAGTAACAATGTTTACGGTTATTATATAGAAGTTCGCAACACGCATAAAGATAAAGTGCCCGATAGTTGGATTAGAAAGCAAACCCTGGTAAATGCCGAGCGTTATATTACCGAAGAATTAAAGGAATATGAAGCGAAGATCTTAGGGGCTGAGGAAAAGATCTTGCAGTTGGAACAGCAACTTTTCAGCAAGCTGGTCATTTGGATGAACGATTATATTCAACCGGTACAGCAAAACGCACAACTTATTGCCCAGTTAGATTGTTTGTGCTCTTTTGCGGAACAGGCCAAAGCCGAAAATTATTGTAAACCTGAAATTGAAGAAAATCACGATTTACATATTGAAGAAGGGCGGCACCCGGTTATTGAAAAGCAATTGCCAATTGGCGAATCTTATGTGACTAACAATGTTACATTAGATCGCGAAAATCAACAAGTGATTATGATCACCGGACCTAATATGAGTGGTAAGTCGGCTATTTTAAGGCAAACCGCGCTTATTGTTTTAATGGCGCAAATGGGAAGTTTTGTGCCGGCAAAAGCGGCAAATATAGGTTTAGTAGATAAGATCTTTACGCGGGTTGGCGCCAGCGATAATATTTCTATGGGTGAGTCTACCTTTATGGTAGAAATGAACGAGACCGCCAGTATTCTGAATAATATTTCTGACAGAAGTTTGGTGCTTCTGGACGAAATTGGCCGGGGAACCAGCACCTACGATGGGATTTCAATCGCCTGGGCTATAAGCGAGTATTTGCATGAACATCCCGCAAAACCTAAAACACTTTTCGCAACCCATTACCACGAACTCAATGAGATGTGCGATACTTTTGAGCGTATTAAGAATTTTAATGTTTCGGTAAAAGAATTAAAAGATAATGTGCTTTTTCTACGGAAATTGGTGCCGGGAGGTAGTGAGCATAGCTTTGGAATTCATGTAGCCAAAATGGCCGGAATGCCACAGCAGGTGTTGCATAGAGCTAATAAAATACTGAAGAAGCTGGAGAAATCTCATAAAATGGAAGACTCCAGTGAGCTTTTAAAGAAATCGGCTGAAGAAGAAATGCAGCTTAGTTTCTTTAATCTTGATGATCCTATTCTGCAGGAATTAAAAGAGGAGGTGCTGCATATAGATATCGATACGCT
>DATFJA010000214.1:0-2717 GCA_035269545.1 Salegentibacter sp. | reverse complement strand
AGCCTTATATGGTGCCGCTTTAGATGTAAAGGAAGTGCTGATTTACACTGATGTGAATGGAATGTATACGGCAAATCCGCAAATTGTGTCGCATGCTTATCCGCTAAAGGATATTTCTTACCAGGAAGCGATGGAATTATCGCATTTTGGAGCTAAAGTGCTATATCCGCCAACGTTGCAGCCCTTGCTGGATAAACAAATTAGTATTCGTATTAAAAACACCTTTAAACCCGATGAAGATGGAACCTTAATTTCCAGGTCGTCCGAAAAGAATTTTCGTTGGGTTACAGGAATCACCCATATAGATTCTATAAAGTTGCTGAATATTGAAGGCAGTGGAATGGTTGGTATTCCCGGTTTTTCCAAGCGCTTTTTTGAAGTACTTTTTCAGGAAAATATCAACGTGGTATTGATTACCCAGGCGTCTTCAGAACATAGTATCTGTATCGCGGTAAAGGATGATGAAGCAGAGCTGGCCAAAGAAGCTTTAGATGAAGCTTTTGAGGTTGAGATTCAGTATAAAAAAATTAAACCGGTAGAAATTGAAGAAAATGTTGCTATTGTTGCGCTGGTTGGAGATAGGATGAAAAGTCATCACGGTTTAAGCGGAAAAATGTTTAGTGCATTAGGAAATAATAACATTAATATTCGTGCAATCGCTCAGGGTTCTTCTGAAAGGAATATTTCAGCGGTTATCGCGAATAAGGATGTGAAGAAAGCTTTGAATACTTTACACGAACAATTCTTTGAAGTCCCTTCTAAAGAATTAAACCTGTTTATTACAGGAGTGGGGAATGTGGGAAGTAAGCTATTGAATCAATTAAAAAAACAGGAGAAATTTCTACTGGAAAATTTAAGGTTGAAAGTTCGCGTACATGGACTTTCAAATTCCAGGAAAATGCTTTTTGAGGAAAATGGGATTGATCTCCAAAACTGGGAAAAAGCACTCGAAAAAGGAGAGAAAGCAGACAAAGCTGAATTCTTTAAAAAAGTGAACGCATTTAACCTGCGTAATAGCATTTTTGTTGATAACACAGCAAGTGCAGAAATTTCTGCCTGGTACAAAGAATACCTTGCGAATTCGGTTTCTGTGGTGACCTGTAATAAAATTGCATGCGCAGATAGCTTTGAAAATTACCAGGAACTGCAAAACCTGGCTCGGGAATATGGAGCATCATTTCTATATGAAACCAATGTGGGAGCAGGTTTGCCAATTATAGATACGCTTAAAAATTTAGTGGCTTCAGGAGATAGAATTACTAAGATTCAGGCGGTATTATCAGGAAGTTTAAACTTTGTTTTCAATACATATAAAGCTAAAGAACCTTTCTATAAAACAGTAGAAATGGCAATGAAAGAAGGTTATACTGAACCCGATCCTAAAATTGATCTTAGTGGAGTAGATGTAGCTCGAAAAATTCTAATCCTTGCCCGTGAAAGTGGTCATAAGATGGAATTGGAGGATATTGAAAGTGAAGATTTCCTATCGGAGGAGAGTTTGGCGACCACTAATAATGATGACTTTTTTGAATTGCTGAAGAAAGACGAACCAAAATTTCAGGAAATATATAAGTCGGCTGAAGAAAAAGGAGAGCAACTTAAATACGTAGCGCAATTGGAAGATGGTAAAGCTGTGGTTGGTTTACAATCTGTAGATGCTCAACATCCGTTTTATAATTTAAGTGGTAGCGATAATATTGTATTATTCTTCACCGAACGTTACCCGGAGCAACCTTTAATAGTAAAAGGTGCCGGTGCCGGAGCTGAGGTTACTGCTTCAGGAATTTTTGCTGATGTGATACGAATAGGAAAAAAATAAGCTATGGATAGAATAAAACTTTTTGCGCCGGCTACCGTGGCCAATCTTTCCTGCGGCTTTGATGTTCTTGGTTGTTGTTTAGATGGAGTTGGAGATGAGATGATCATTTCTAAGAATTCAGCACAGAAACTAAGAATTACTAAAATTACCGGTCAGGATTTGCCTTTGGAGGTTAATGCAAATGTGGCCGGGGTTTCGGCAAAAGCTTTATTGGCTGAATTGGGCGAAAAGCAAGGTTTTGATATTGAAATAAAGAAAAATATTAAAGCAGGCAGTGGAATTGGCAGTAGTGCGGCTAGTGCTACAGGAGCCGTATTCGGGATTAATAAATTGCTTGGAGAGCCTTTTTCCACAAATGAGTTGATAAAATTCGCCATGGAAGGAGAACGCCTTGCCAGCGGAAATGCTCACGCCGATAATGTGGCACCGGCTTTACTGGGTGATTTCAGCCTGGTAAAAAGTTATGAACCTTTAGAAATACTGAGTTTACCGAGTTTGCCGGAATTACGAATGTTAGTACTACATCCACTAATTGAGCTTAAAACAAGAGATTCCCGATCTATTATCAGGCAGAATGTGGAATTGAAAAAAGCAATTAGTCAATGGGGAAATCTGGCAGCCCTGGTAAGTGCACTTTATACCCAGGATTACGAACTTTTAGGTAGAAGTTTAAAAGATGAAATTATAGAACCTGTTCGCTCTATTTTAATTCCATATTTCGATGATTTAAAAGCCTTAGCCTCAGCTAACGGGGCTCTGGGATTTGGTATTTCCGGTTCGGGGCCCTCAGTTTTTGTTTTGTGTAAAGGAGATATTGTAGCTGAAAAAGTGAAAGCCGAATTCCAGGAATTTTACCAGGATAAGAATATAGATTTCGACCTTCATTTATCTAAAATCA
>DATFJA010000213.1:0-3536 GCA_035269545.1 Salegentibacter sp. | reverse complement strand
CCCATCTTTTTTATCAGTTCTTTTGGGAATTCCTGTTTTTCATCTCTCTCTATCACACCCGGCAATAATTCTGTTTTTGCAAAATCACGCGCGGCATCGCGAATCATTATATGTTCTTCTGTAAGTTTGAAATCCATATTATTATTTTAATTTAGGAAAATCTAATTTTGGTCAACAAAGGTAAAGTTTTGGTGTGTAATTTTCAATTTAGTTTAATAAATTTTACGAATATGAAAAAAGCGAACTACAAAGTTATTGGTGTAATGTCAGGAACCTCCTTAGATGGCATCGATCTGGTCTATGTTAATTTTGATTATAAAGACTCCTGGAGTTATAAGATACTGAAGGCAGAAACCATACCCTACCCTCTAAATTGGCAGGAGACTTTGGCTGAGGCAATTAATTATTCAGAAGAGCGATTAGATGAACTCAATAAAAAATACACCAATTTCTTAGCTGGGATTATTTCTCGTTTTATTGAAACTTACCAAATAAAAGATATTGACGCGGTTTGTAGTCATGGGCACACCATTAAACATGAGCCTGAAAATAATTATACCTTACAAATCGGAAATCTGCCTGAACTGGCTTATCTCTCTGGCCAAACCGTAATTTGTGATTTTAGGGTGCAGGATGTGAAAATAGGTGGGCAGGGTGCGCCGCTCGTGCCTATTGGGGATCAATTGCTTTTTTCGGTTTATAAATATTGCGTGAATTTAGGCGGTTTTGCAAATATTTCTACTGAGGAAAATAACAAGCGCCAGGCCTATGATATTTGTGCTGTAAACACTGTTATTAATTACTATGCCCGGAAACTAGGAAAAGAATTTGATGAAAGCGGTAAACTAGCGGCTTCCGGTGAGCTAAACGAAGACTTGCTTAAGGAATTAAATAAACTTCCTTTCTACGAGCAGCAACCACCTAAATCTTTGGGAATAGAATGGGTGAAGTCAACAGTTTTTCCAATTTTGGAGAAATATGAAGATAATATTCCAGATGTTCTTCACACCTATACACTGCACGTTGCCCAACAAATTGCTAAAACTTTAGATGACGATCCTGAAACTAAAGTATTTATGACCGGCGGTGGTACATTTAATAATTTTTTATTACAACTTTTGAAAAGCGAATCTAAATGTCATTTTACGATTCCTTCAGATGAAATTATCAATTATAAAGAAGCTTTAATTTTTGGCTTGCTTGGAGTTTTAAAATTGAGGGACGAGGTAAATGTATTAAAATCAGTTACCGGTGCTAAAAAAGATCATTCTTCCGGAGTTATTTATGAGATCTAAACTTTTTGCTGAAAAATTAAAAATATAGCGCTTAGTTTATATATTTGCGAAAAATTAGAGCATAAATGAAGGAATTATTAAAGTTATACGAAAATAAAGAACCGGAAATTGTATTTAACTGGAAAGATTCTGAGACAGAAGCTGAAGGTTGGACGGTAATAAATTCTCTGCGCGGTGGTGCTGCCGGTGGAGGAACAAGAATGCGTGTAGGATTAGATCAAAATGAAGTTCTTTCCCTAGCTAAAACTATGGAAGTGAAATTTACCGTTTCAGGGCCTCCAATTGGAGGAGCTAAATCCGGTATAAACTTCGATCCTAATGATCCGCGCAAAAAAGGTGTTCTGGAACGTTGGTATAAAGCGGTTTCTCCTTTGTTAAAGAGTTACTATGGTACCGGTGGCGATTTGAATGTAGATGAAATTAATGAAGTAATTCCTATTACCGAAGATTGTGGCGTATGGCACCCGCAAGAAGGTGTTTTTAACGGACACTTTAAACCTAGTGAAGCCGATAAGATTAATAGAATTGGCCAGTTGCGTCAAGGTGTGATCAAGGTGTTGGAAAATACTCATTTTTCTCCAGATGTAACCCGTAAATATACCGTTGCCGATATGATTACCGGATATGGTGTAGCCGAATCTGTGAAACATTACTATGAAATTTATGGTGGTGAAATAAAAGAAAAAAGAGCCATTGTCCAGGGCTTCGGAAATGTTGGTTCTGCTGCAGCTTACTACCTTTCGCAAATGGGCGTTAAGATAGTGGGAATAATAGACCGTGTTGGCGGTTTAATTAATGAAGACGGATTTACTTTTGAAGAAATTACGGAGCTTTTCCTTAATAAAGAGGGGAATACAATTAAGCACGACAATTTAATTTCTTTTGAAGAAATTAATGATAAGATTTGGAAGCTTGATGCAGAGATCTTTGCACCTTGTGCCGCTTCCAGGTTAATTACGCAGGATCAAATTAATAATTTGATCGAAAGGAAATTAGAGGTGATTACCAGTGGAGCCAATGTGCCTTTTGCCGATAAAGAGATTTTCTTTGGCTCAATTATGGAATCTACCGACGAAAAAGTTAGCCTTATTCCCGATTTTATTGCAAACTGCGGAATGGCGAGAGTTTTCGCTTATTTTATGGAAAGAAGGGTGCAGATGACCGATGAGTCTATTTTTAATGACACTTCTATGACCATTAAAAATGCCATCCAGAATACTTACGATAATAATAGTAGTAAAACCGATATCAGCAAAACAGCTTTTGAAGTAGCGCTGAAGCAATTGGTTTAAGCTTTTTGATTAATCTTTTAATTTTAGTTGATTGAGATTATTCCTGAAAATCCCGCTTTCGAGTGGGATTTTTTTATGAATGGAATTTAATGAAACTTCTCTTCAATAAATAAATAATTCCCAATTGGGATAAAGCAGTTTGCACTGCTGATTATTTTACTAAATTTGATTTACAATTAAATCTGGTTTATCACGTTACATTAAAAACCCTAATAGAAACCTATGCTATACTTTTTTCAGCAGGACGGCGTTGCCGAAGCCGCCCAGGAGGCAGAACCGGTAGTGGAAGAAAAAACCCTGTCTTTATTCGATTTAATGCTTAGTGGAGGCCTTGGAGGCCAAATCATCATTCTTATTCTTTTTATCCTTTTGTTCGCTGCAGTTTATATTTATTTTGAAAGGCTTTTCGCTATCAAATCGGCAAGCCAGGTAGATAAGAATTTTATGCTTCAAATAAAGGATAACGTTTTAAACGGAAATATAGAATCGGCTAAAATGCGCTGTGCACAAAGTGATTCTCCCGTAGCCAGGTTAACCGAAAAAGGAATTTCCCGAATAGGAAGTCCTTTAGAAGATATTAATACGGCTATAGAAAATGCAGGCCGCTTAGAAGTTTACAAATTGGAGAAGAATGTAAGTATTTTGGCTACTATTGCCGGGGCCGCACCAATGATTGGTTTCCTGGGTACTGTAATAGGTATGGTAATTGCCTTTCATGAGCTGGCAACCAGCAGTGGCCAGGCGCAAATGGGAGCACTTGCAGAAGGTATTTATACCGCGATGACTACAACCGTTGCCGGCCTTATTGTAGGTATTATCGCGTATATTGGGTACAATCATTTGGTGGTAAAAACCGATAAAGTAGTGCATCAAATGGAAGCTACCGCGGTAGATTTCCTTGACCTGTTAAACGAGCCCGCTTAATATGAATTTAAGAGGAAGAAATAAA
>DATFJA010000212.1:0-12996 GCA_035269545.1 Salegentibacter sp. | reverse complement strand
GGCTTAATTCTTTGCCAAAAAGTGGAGGTTGGCTAAATACGGTTAAAGTTACGCTAGGTTTTATAGAATTAGGACTGGCCTTTAAATTCCTTTCTAACGCCGATCTTGTGGAGCACTGGGGACTTTTAAAACGTGAAATTTACCTTGGAATTTGGATTCTTGTTGGTTTAGGACTTATGGCCTATTTATTTGGTCTAATTCGTTTTCCGCACGATGGTCCAAAAAAGAAAATTAGTAAAGCCAGGTTTGGTGTAGGCGTTATTGCTTTTTTCTTTGTGCTTTATTTAATTCCCGGTTTAACTAATACTTCGGCAGCGAATCTTAAACTGCTTAGTGGATTTCCACCACCATTATTTTACAGTATCTATGATAAAGGCACCGAAGCTCCTTTAGGTTTGGAAGCTTATAAAGACTGGGATAAAGGTCTGGAAGCTGCAAGAGAACAAAATAAACCCATAATACTCGATTTTACAGGTTGGGCTTGTGTTAATTGCCGAAAAATGGAAGAACAGGTGTGGAGCGAACCTGAAGTTTTTGAGATGCTAAATGAGGAGTATGTACTTATTTCCCTCTATGTAGATGATAGGAAAGAACTGCCAGAAGAAGCACAATTCAATTATATGAAACCAAAAGGAGGCATAAAACCTATTACAAGCATTGGGGATAAATGGGCTACTTTTCAAACCCTGAATTTTCAAAATAATTCACAGCCGTTTTATGTACTTCTAGACAACGAGGTAGATCTACTTAACGAGCCGGTAGGCTATACCCCAAAAGCTTCAGAGTACCTGGAATGGTTAGAGGAGGGGCTTGCCGAGTTTCAGGAAAGAGAGAAATAAATTACTTCATAATTCGTGAGACATTTAGTGATAAAATATTATTGAAATAAGACTTAAGGTTAGTAGCATTTAATTCTGGATTATTAATGTGAATAACCCTTTGTCCAACCTGGAAGGTATTAATTAGAATTCGTGTTTAATTTAGATACAAGCCCTGATTCATTTAAAACTCGATTATAGAGTAAAATTCTTTTAAGTTTATCGGTGTAATTTCTATCTTAGGGGGCTTAAAATCTGCCTTAACTATGAAACTGACCCGTTTAAGTGTTATCCTACTGTTTTTGAGTTTTTTACCTGTTCAAATTATTGCGCAGCAAGATTATGATGTAAAAGAACATTATAACAAAACAGAAGTAGATATCCCGATGCGCGACGGCACTAAGCTGCACACTACCATTTATTCTCCCAAAGATACTTCTAAAGAATACCCAATTCTTATGCAGCGCACGCCATATAGCTCCCGGCCGTATGGTGAAGATCAATTTCGCTCGCTTATAGGACCGAACGAATATTTAATGAAGCAAGGTAACATTATCGTTTACCAGGACGTGCGTGGCCGTTGGATGAGTGAAGGGAGATACGATAATATGCGAGCGATAATCCCGAATAAAAAAGGAGATGAATTCGATGAATCCAGCGATACCTTCGATACCATAGAATGGCTTGTCAATAATGTAGAAAATAACAATGGAAGGGTAGGGACCTGGGGAATTTCTTATCCCGGGCATTACGCAGTGGCTTCACTGGTAGATGCTCATCCTGCCTTAAAAGCTGCTTCACCGCAAGCCGGAATTGGAGATTTCTTTTTTGATGATTTTCACCATAACGGTGCTTATTTATTGAGTTATTGGAGAGTAACAGCACTTTTTGGTTATGATAAAACCGGCCCAACTACAGAAAGCTGGTATGATTTACCTGATCTTGGGACACAGGATCAGTATCAATTTTTCTTAGATGTAGGACCTCTTAGTAACTTGAACGAATATTATGGTGAAGACAATGTTTTCTGGCAGCAGCTAAAAGAACATCCCAATTATGATGAATTTTGGCAAACTCGCGATATTATCCAGCATTTAGAAGACATTAAACCAGCAGTAATGGTTGTTGGCGGATTGTTTGATGCTGAAGACCTTTACGGCCCCTTTAATACTTACAAAAAGATCGAAGAATCCAGCGATAATCATAATATTATGGTTTTTGGTCCCTGGAGTCACGGCGACTGGGCCAGACAAACCGAAAGACAAGCCGTAGGGAATGTATATTTTGGAGATAATATTTCTGAAGATTACCAGAGAAATGTTGAAACTACTTTCTTTAATCATTTTCTTAAGAAAGGAGGAGAGGGTGAATTAGATCTTGCTGAAGCTTATGTCTATGATACGGGAGCAAGAAAGTGGAATTCTTACGAAGCCTGGCCACCAAAAGAAGCAGAACCCAAGATTTTTTACCTGGGAGATGATCAGGAATTAACCGCTGAAGCTACAGAGAATAAAGAAAGTTTTGTAAGTGATCCTGCTAAACCTGTTTCTTACAATAATGAAATTAAAGCGATTTTCACTCCAAGAGAATATATGACGGGGGATCAGCGTTTTGCTGCCAGGAGACCAGATGTTTTAGTTTTTGAAACCGAAGTACTTGAAGAAGATATGAAGCTAGCCGGTGAAATTGAAGCTCGTTTGAACGTAGCCACTACCGGAACCGCGGCAGACTGGGTGGTAAAAGTAATAGATGTTTATCCTCCAGATGCTGAAGATTATGAAGAGACCATGGAACACCTCGATATGGATAATTACCATATGATGGTGCGCAGCGAAGTGATGCGAGGGCGTTTTAGAAATAGTTTTGAAAATCCTGAGCCCTTTGAGCCGAATAAAAAAACTTCAGTGAATATAACACTTCAGGATATTAATCATACTTTTAAAAAAGGTCATAAATTACAAATTCAGGTACAAAGCACCTGGTTTCCTCTTATAGACAGGAATCCGCAAACCTATGTACCTAATATTTTTGAAGCTGAAGAAGAGGATTTTCAGAAGCAAACCCATACTGTTTTCGGGGATTCTGCAATTGAGTTTTCAGTAATTAAAGAATAGCTTATGCGCATCAGGGTTATCAATAAAATTCTTTTTTTGGGTTGCCTGGTTTTTCTTATTTCCTGCGATCAAAAGGAAGATAGTTATTCCGAAGAGGAAATAGAAGCACATTCGGCGGAACTGAACGAGTATTTTGAAGAAGAATTTCAGAAGGATATTGCTGAGTCGCCTATGATGCAAACCCGACTTGGTCAAAAGACTAATTACGGAAAATGGGATGACTTTTCGCACTTAAAGTATGTAGAAGACCGTAATAAAGCTAAAAGGCGTCTTGAATATCTAAAGAATGTAAAGCTTGCGACACTAAATGAAGAAACTCATTTAAGTTATGAGTTATACCGCCAAAAACAAGAAAATCTTTTAGAAGATTACGATTTTAGATTTTACAATTATCCGGTAAACCAAATGTTTGGTTATCATACAGAATTGCCTGCTTTCTTAATCAATATGCATCGCATAGATTCCATAAGGGATGCTGAAGCATATATAGCAAGATTAAGGGGGATTCCTAAAGCGATGGAAGAGATTATTGGTAATTTAAAAATCAGGGAGCAAAATGGTATCGTACCTCCCATATTTGTATTTGATAGGGCTTTAGAATCCAGCAGAAATGTGATTAAAGGCAAACCCTTTGGAAAGTCTGCAGATGATAGCGCGTTACTGCAAGATTTTAAATCGAAAATAGCTAAACTGGAAATTCCACGGGATAAGGAGAAAGCGCTTATTCTGAATGCTGAAGCTGCCCTTGCAAAACAGGTTAAACCGGCATATGATGATTTGATCCTGTTTCTGGAAACTCAACAAAAACGTGCAAATAGCGAAGCAGGAGCGTGGAAGTTTCCTAAAGGAGAAGAGTTTTATGCGAATGCTTTAGAAAGAACAACCACTACCGATCTTTCAGCAGATGAAATTCATGAAATCGGATTAAAGGAAGTTGCGCGTATTCACGCTGAAATGGAAAAGATCAGAGAAGCCGTTGGTTTTGAGGGAACCCTTCTGGATTTTTTCGAATTTATGCGTCAGGACGAACAATTTTATTACGCCAGTGACTCTACGGGTAGAAAAAAATATCTTACAAAAGCTGCGAATATCATTAATACGATGAAAGATGATTTAGATAAGCTTTTTCTATCAAAACCTGAAGCAGAATTAGTGGTCAAGGCGGTAGAACCTTTTCGGGAAAAAAATGCCGGAAAGGCCTTTTATCAGCAGCCTGCTAAAGATGGATCAAGACCCGGAACCTATTACGCAAATTTATATGATATGGCAGCCATGCCTAGTTATCAAATGGAGGCTTTGGCCTATCATGAGGGTGTCCCGGGACATCACATGCAAATTGCCATCGCCCAGGAGTTGGAGGAAATTCCTCAATTTCGAAAATATAGTTTTTATACTGCTTATGTAGAAGGCTGGGGACTTTATAGCGAATTATTACCGAAAGAAATAGGATATTATCAAGATCCTTATTCAGACTTTGGAAGGTTGGCTATGGAACTTTGGCGATCTTGCAGGTTGGTGGTAGATACCGGAATTCATGCTAAAAAGTGGACTCGCGAGGAGGGTATTACTTATTATACGGAAAACACTCCAAACGCTGAAGTTGATTGTGTGAAAATGGTAGAAAGGCATATAGTTATGCCCGGCCAGGCAACAGCTTATAAAATTGGGATGATTAAAATCCTGAATTTAAGAGAGGATGCTAAGGAAAAATTGGGGCAGGATTTTGATATAAGGGAATTCCATGATGTGATTCTTCTCAATGGCGCCTTACCTTTGAATATTCTGGAAGAAAAAGTAGATACCTATATTTCTGAAAAAAACACTTAAAAAAAGAGAACTTGAACATTGTAAAAAAAGAAGATCTAAAAATCATCAGCCTTGAGAATAGTCAGGGTAGTCAACTGGAAGTTCTTAACTACGGCGCAGCGGTGCTTAGCCTTAAAATTAAGGATAAAAGAGGACATCTTGTAAATGTGGTGGTAAGCCCCTGGGCAGAAGAATTTATTACAGCCGCCTATAAAGATCATAACAAGTGTTTTGGTGCTTCGGTTGGCCGGTATGCTGGCAGAATTTCACAGGGGGAATTTGAGTTGGATGAAACCACTTACAAACTTTACCAGAAAGATGATGTGCACCTGCACGGTGGAAAATATGGTTTCCAGTATAAAATCTGGAAAATCAAAGAAGAGACTACAGGGCCAAATCCATCAGTAAGGCTAACTTACCTGAGTGAAAATAACGAAGAATATTATCCTGGAAATTTAGAGGTTGAAGTTCAATATACACTTACAGAGGATAATGAATTATTGATAGAATATTCGGCTGAAACCGATAAAAAAACAGTGATTAATCTGACTAATCATACTTATTTCAATCTAAATGGAACAGGGAGCATAAGCGATCATTTTTTAAAGATTGAAGCTGAAAAAATATTAGAAGTTGATAAGAACTTATTACCTACCGGAAACTTAACCAAGCTAAAAAAACTTCCAAAAAATTTTAACGAGAGCAAATTAATAGGAAATCGTAGTCTTGATGATACATTTGTTTTGAAACCAAGAACAGAAGAGGTTGCAGCAAAACTTTTTGCGCCTTTAACCGGTATAAAAATGGAAGTAGAGACCAATCAACCCGCCTTAACCGCCTACGCCCCAGAAAGTCTACCTGATGATTTAAAATATCAAACCGAAATAGCAGAAGAATACCCTTCTATTTGTTTAGAGGCACAAAATTTTCCTGATGCACCTAATTTCAGGAATTTTCCTGACGCTGTTTTAAAGCCTGGAGAAAAATACTATAATAGGATAAATTATCGTTTTTTAGTCTTGAAATAATAGGACTAAATTTTACGCTCATAAACTGATGCTAAAATTTGCCAAGTGTTTTTTTTAACTTAAATTTAACGCCCAACTGAATATGGGACTTTAACAGCTTATTTTATGGAATTTGGATTATTAGATCAAATTATTTTTGCAGCATATGCACTTCTAATTGTGAGCATTGGCTTATATGTTTCACGAGGCAAAGGAGATTCTTCTGAAGGTTATTTTTTAGCAGATAAAAGTTTACCCTGGTGGGCAATAGGTGCATCTTTGATAGCAGCTAACATTTCTGCTGAACAATTTATTGGTATGTCTGGTTCAGGTTTCGCTATTGGTCTTGCTATTGCTTCCTATGAGTGGATGGCCGCAATTACCTTACTATTGGTAGGTAAATTTTTTCTACCAATATTCATTAAAAAAGGCCTGTATACTATTCCCGAATTTATAGAAGTAAGGTATGGTTCAAACTTAAAGACCATTTTAGCGGTCTTTTGGATCTGTCTTTTCGTATTCGTAAACCTAACCTCGGTATTATACCTTGGTGCAACTGCCTTAGATACTATTATGGGATCTGGCGATGGTTCTTTCTTTATTTATGCAATTATAGGTCTTGCATTTTTTGCGGCTGCTTATTCCTTATATGGCGGTCTTTCGGCAGTAGCCTGGACCGATGTTGTTCAAGTTATATTACTTATTATTGGCGGTTTAGTGACCACCTTTATTGCTTTATCTAATGTAACAGACGAAGGTGGAGTTATTGCAGGTATGGTGGCCGTTTACGAAGAAGTTCCCGAAAAGTTCTCAATGATCCTTGATAAAGGTGAAATTATAACTCCAAATGGGAAAGATGCATGGTGGGATTTACCTGGCCTGGCTGTACTTATCGGTGGTCTATGGGTTGCTAACTTATACTATTGGGGTTTTAACCAGTATATTATTCAGCGAACTTTGGCTGCTAAAAGTCTCAGGGAATCTCAGAAAGGTATTGTATTAGCTGGATTTCTAAAACTAGTTATTCCACTAATTGTGGTTATTCCCGGGATCATTGCTTATGTAATGAATACCGGTCCAGATGGCACAATTTCAAAGGCTTATACCGATGCTTCTTTTTTTAGTGGTACCGGTAATATTATAAATGATAATGCTGCACCATGGCTTATTCAGGAGTTTGTACCGGCCGGATTAAAAGGATTGGTGTTAGCTGCACTAGCCGCGGCTATTGTATCTTCTGTAGCTTCTATGCTAAACTCTACGGCTACTATCTTTACCATGGATATCTATAAGCCATATTTCGGAAAGGCTGCATCAGAGAAAAAATTAGTAAAAGTAGGTAGACTTTCTGCAACTGCTGCTCTTATAGTAGCAGTAATCTTGGCTCCACAGTTAAAGAATTTAGGACAGGTATTTCAATATATTCAGGAATATACCGGGGTGGTTAGTCCGGGTATTTTAGCGGTATTTATGCTGGGATTATTTTGGAAAAAAACTACGAATAGAGCGGCAATATTTGGCGTACTTGCCTCTATACCAATTGCGCTTTTCTTCAAAATAGGACCTAACGGATGGATAGACAGTCCAATTTTTGTGACATTGCCGTTTATGCATCAAATGATGCTAACCTGGGTGCTCACTATGCTTCTCATGGTGGTGATCAGTTTGGTTGAAAGTAAAGGGAAAGACCACGAAAAAGGAATTGAACTTAGCAGGTCTCTCTTTAAAACAGGGCCGGCATTTAATATTGGTAGTTTTGCCATTCTATTAATTGTAGTAATGCTTTACGCCTTATTTTGGTAAGAAATAATAAAAACTTAAAGCCCGGTTTATACTGGGCTTTTTTATGTGAAAAATCTGATAGTTAAATCTTAAGCTTTCTCTTTAAATATGAATCAGTTTGTAGAAGACTTTTATAGCAGGAACGACAAAATGTATGTCGCGACTGATTGCATTATTTTTGGTTTTGACGAAGGGAAACTCAAACTTCTAATCTTTAAAAGACAGGTTGAGCCTCTTAAGAACTCCTGGTCTTTAATTGGAAGTTTTGTGAAAATAGATGAAGATGTGGACCAGGCAGCAGAACGCGTACTCAAAGAAATTACCGGTTTGGAAAATATCTTTATGGATGAACTTAAAAGCTATGGGAAGGCCAAAAGAGATCCCGGCTACCGTACTATTTCTATAGCTCATTACGCGCTGATTAGGTTAGGAGAATACGATAAAGAACTTGTAAAAAAGCACGGAGCATACTGGCATGAAATAGAGGCATTACCTCCTTTGGTTTTAGATCATAGCCAGATGGTAAATGATGCCCTGGAGCATATAAAACGCGAAGCTAGATACAAACCAATTGGTTTTGAATTATTACCAGAGAAGTTTACAATTCCACAATTACAGCAGTTATATGAAGCCATCTATCAAAAAGAGCTGGACACAAGAAACTTCCGGAAAAAAGTGCTTTCGCTAAATGTGCTAATAAAGTTAGAAGAAAAAGATAAATCCACTTCGCGCAAAGGAGCTTTTCTCTATAAATTTGATCGTAACAATTACCAAAAACTTATTAACTCAGGATATAATTTTGAGATCGCTTAAAAACGGTTTATTGTCCCGGTCAAGAATGTTAAGAAAAAAATTAAAAAAACTTATCCAAAAAATTTTTTTTCTGAATTATAATTGTAAAATTAACACTTATTAATTTCTAGATTTTTTTAGAAAAAAAGAGCTAAAATTTTTATGAGACCTTACGATTAATTTTTAAGTAATTCGAAATGTTTTATTTCTGGACTTACTGCTCACAAGCAATTTTACAATTATGAATAAAAAATTTTCCAGAAGAGATGCACTAAAAAGTATTGCAATTGGTTCGGGCATCTTGAGCATCGGTAGCGTTGCCACCTCTTTTGCAGCTATGAATTATATCGACGAAAATATAATTCCAAGTAGACAGAATAACAATATTAATCATTCAGTTTGCCGCTGGTGTTTCCAGGATATTCCTTTAGAAAAATTTGCAAGATCATGTGCGAATATTGGAATTCAGGCTATAGATCTTTTGAAGCCTACAGAATGGGAGACAGTGGAGAAATATGGGTTGGTTTGTTCATTGGCTACTGATGATTTCGCAGATATAGAAAATGGCTTCAATGAACCTAAGAATCATAAAGAGCTTCAGGAAAAATATAAAGGTTTAATTGATAAAGCTTCGGAGCATAAAATTAAGAGCGTAATTGTTTTCTCAGGAAATCGCCGCGGAATGGACGAGCAAACCGGAATTAAAAATTGTTCTAAGGGCTTAAAACCCCTGCTTGAATACGCTAAAGAAAAAAATGTCACCCTTGTAATGGAATTGCTAAATAGCAAAATTGATCATCCAGATTATATGGCAGATCATACTGAATGGGGTGTTGCCCTGGCTGAAGAAATGGGAGCCGATAACTTTAAATTGCTTTACGATATCTACCATATGCAGGTGATGGAAGGAAATATAATTGCTACAATTAAAAAAAATCACAAATACATAGGCCATTACCATACTGCCGGAGTACCGGGAAGAAATGAAATTGATAATACTCAGGAACTATATTACCCTGCAATTATGAGAGCAATTGCAGGAACTGGTTTTGAGGGCTTTGTAGCACAGGAGTTTATTCCTACTAATCCAGATAAGATTGATGCTCTTCAAAAAGCAATAGAAATCTGTGATGTTTAAATTAGTCTTATGAAGCAAAATTTTTATTTCAGTCTTTTAATTAGTCTTTTGACTTTTTTCGGATATACTCAGGGAAAAGAAGACGTTTATGTAGATGCTAATGGCTTAATGCACTGGGGTCACAACGATGAGGAAGTTAAAGGCTTTGGCGTGAATTATTCAGTACCTTTTGCACACGGCTATCGTAGCGGGCAGAAATTGAATATAGATCTGCAAGAAACTATAGACAACGATGTTTACCACTTTTCAAGATTAGGCTTTGATCTTTATAGAATTCATGTTTGGGATACCGAAATTAGTGATGAAGAAGGAAATCTTCTGGAAAACGAACATTTAGAATTATTTGATTATTTATTGAAAAAACTAAAGGAGCGTGATATAAATTTTGTGATCACACCCATTGCTTATTGGGGAAATGGCTGGCCGGAACCCGATGAAGATACCCCGGGATTTTCTAATAAATATGGAAAAGCCGGAAGTCTTATTGAGCCTGGCGCCATTAAAGCCCAGCAAAATTATTTGAAGCAATTCTTAAATCACGTGAATCCGCATACGGGCGTAGCGTATAAAAATGAGCCAAATCTTATTGCTTTTGAAATTAGTAACGAACCGCACCATAAAGGAGAGCCTGAAGAAGTACAGAAATTTATAGAAAAAATGGTTTCCGCTATGAAAAATACCGGTTCTGAGAAACCTATTTTCTATAATGTAAGCCACAGTATTCATCTAGCCGAATCTTATTTTGATGCTGGAATAGATGGCGGAACTTTTCAATGGTATCCAACAGGATTGGGATTTCAAAAGGAATTAGAAGGTAATCTTTTACCAAATGTAAACGATTATCATATTCCTTTTAATGATCTAATTGAAGAAAATAACGCGGCAAAGCTGGTGTACGAATTTGATGCTGCCGATGTGATGAAATCTTATATTTATCCGGCAATGGCCAGGAGTTTCCGGGAGGCCGGGATTCAAATTGCAACGCACTTTGCTTACGATCCTACCTATTTGGCTCCGGTTAATACCGAGTACAACACGCATTATATGAACCTGGCTTATACGCCGCAAAAAGCCCTGGCTTTAATGATCGCGGGAGAAGTTTTTCATCAGATTCCTGTAAATAGTGATTTTGGAGTTTATCCTGAAAACCTGGAGTTTCAGGATTTTACGATCGATTATGAAAAGGATCTCGCGGTATTGAATTCTGAAGAAAAATTCATTTATACGAATGCGAATGAAATTCAGCCAAAATCTTCAGAAAATCTCAAGCAAGTTGCTGGTTTTGGTAATTCTCAAGTGGTTAAATATGAAGGAAAAGGCGCCTATTTTCTCGATAAATTAAAAGACGGTGTTTGGCGACTGGAAGTAATGCCTGATGCTATTTTGGTAGATAATCCTTTTGGTAGCAACAGCCTTAAAAAAACCGTTGCGGTGATCAAGTGGAATGAATGGGAAATGAGTTTAGATCTTCCGGGTTTGAGTGACAAATTTAGCCTTGAAACTTTGAATGAAGGCAATGATTTTAAACCAAAGCATAAAGAGAATTCCTTTGTAATTCGTCCCGGAACTTATCTCCTGAAAAATTACAATACAGAATTTGATAAAAACCTGGACTTAGATTTAAGGTTTGAACTCGAAGAATTTACTGCTCCTGAAACTACTGTTGAGAAAACTTATGTATTGCACGAGCCAATAAACGAGCTTACCGAGAATTCTTCAGCTATAATTACTGCAGAGATCATTTCAGATAAAGAAATAGAAAAAGTAGAGGCCTGGTTACAAAACGGGAATGCTTACGAAGCTATTGAACTTAGAAATAGTAGCGCTTATAATTATTCGGCAGAAATTCCGGAAAGTGTGTTGAAAAATGGCTATTTGAAATATCGAATTATCGTGACAACTAATAAAGGAAAAGAGACTTTCCCCGGAGAAGTTTCTGGAAGCCCTGAAGACTGGGATTTTTATTCTGAAGAGATGTATACCACACAAATTGTAAAAGAGACTAAACCGCTTTATATTTTTAACGCTGCAGAAGATGAAGATTATATAGTAGGCGAGTGGCGCCCTGGAAATAACCTAGTACCAACTGATAATCCGGACGAAGCAGAATATCAGGTAAAGTTGGAAAAACTCTTTGAAAAAGATGTTGAAAACCCGGAGGCAACACCAGTTTACGATTATTCGTTTCGCTACAATTTCAGCAGAAAAATTGAGGGACGTAAACCGGAATTGTCATCAAAAGATAAAATTATAATTAAGGCGATAGCGCTAACTGAAAGCACTGATAAATTGCAAATTGCATTTGTGATGAAAAACGGGGCATCTTTTGGAACTCAAATTGATTTAGATTCGGAAATGAAAACTTACGAAATCGAGCTTTCCTCTTTAAAACCGGTTAAAACAGTAAGCTTACCAAGGCCTTATCCTTCATTTTTACCGTATTATTTTGATCATTCTTATAAAGGTGATTTTGAATTGGAAAATGCAGAAGCCCTGCAATTTTCAATCGGTCCTGGAATTGAAGATAGCGAATTGGAGAATCCGCACGGCGTGGGAATTATTTCAGTAAGTTTGGAATAGAGTGATTTTTAAGCCAGACTAAAAGTCTTATAATCCGTCATCCTGAATTTATTTCAGGATCTAAGATGAGTATAATCAATTCATGTTAGAATCCCGAAGCAAATTCGGGATAAAGTCTGAAACAAGTTCAGCTTGACGGAACTAAGAAACATTTTCCTTCTAAAAGCAAAAAGGCCTTTTGGATATCCAAAAGGCCTTTTTTATCTAATCGAACAAGAGCTATCTATCCACATTTGGAAGATCCGCAATCCTGACAGGTAAGGCAGCCTTCCTGATAGATAAGATTAGATGAATTACAATTCTGGCATTTTTGTTTCTTGGCAACGGTACCATCAGCGATAAAGCGTTTTAGTGCTCTGGCAACTCCGTTTTTCCAGGTGTTTATAGATTCACTGTCTAACTGTAGACTGCTTATTAAATCTACTACCTTTTCAATTGGCATCCCGTGTCTAAGCGTGGTAGAGATCAATTTGGCATAATTCCAGTATTCCGGGTTGAATTTATGCGATAAGCCTTCAATAGTTGTTTTGTAACCTCGTTTGTTTTCATATTGGAAATCGTAACGAGAAGTTCCATCTTCATTTCTGGCTTTTATAATAGTCCCTTCAGTAACCCAGCGTGGAAGTAGAATACCTTCTTCATCATCTGCAAAACCGGTAAAGATCTCGTATGGTCTATCGTCAATTAAGCCAATAAAAGCGATCCATTTGTCTTTGTTATTCTGGAAACGAACCACATCTGCGGTTAAACTTTGTGGACGCGTAGTTGGGAATGGTGTATTGTTTTCTTCTTCAGCTTCCTCTTTTTTCTCATCGTTAGAAATTAGAACTCCAGATCGAGAACCATCGCGATACACGGTAACTCCTTTACAACCCGCTTGCCAGGCTTCTAAATATAACTGACCAACCAATTCTTCGGTAGCATCGTTTGGTAAGTTAATGGTTACGCTAATAGAGTGA
>DATFJA010000211.1:0-3693 GCA_035269545.1 Salegentibacter sp. | reverse complement strand
ACAGGATGTTAAAGGGAATTTCGCATAATATGTAAACATGAGAAAATTTATAATTCTTATAATCTGTAGTCTGGTTTTAACTTCATGTAACTTATTCGAAGGAACTGGAGTTGATTTTGAGATCAAAAATAATACAGATAGAACATTAAATAAAGTTCAGATTAAAACAACCGATGGTTCTAAAACTTCTGTTTTCAATAAAGTAGAACCTGGAAAATCAGTTTCCGGATTCTTGAAAATGGACAATGATAAAAATGATGGAAGTTATATCCTCGAATTTGAAAGAGGAAATGAAGAAAAGGAGAAGTTTATGAATGAATATTTTTCGAATGGAACAGCAATGAGTCATATAATAATCTTTGAGGTTGAAGCGGATACAGTATATTTCAGTACCGAGCATTATTATTAAATAGCTAGACTGCATTGTCTCGGAAAATGGGGTCACGCCTTTATGAATTGGAATTATTTTTACTTTTCTGTGGTAAAGTTTAGAGGTTCCTTTTGTAACTTAATTTTTAGAAAAAAAAGCGATTATTTTGGAAACGGATAAAAAAAACCAACTTAAAAGCCTTGCTGTTTTCTGTGCAAGCAGCGAGGGTAATGACGAAAAAATATACAGCGAATCTTACCGCTTAGGTAAGGTCTTAGCCCAAAGAGATATTAAGCTGATTTTTGGTGGAAGTAAACTTGGATTGATGGGGCAGGTAGCTGCCGGAGCATTGCAGAATGGCGGGGAAGTAATAGGGGTGATTCCAGAATTCCTCAAAACAAAAGAAGTGGTGCATACGGATTTAACCGAGTTAATCACTACTAAAGATATGCACGAGCGCAAGCTTAAAATGCACGAATTGAGTGAGGGTTTTATAGCGCTTCCCGGCGGCTTTGGAACATTTGAAGAGCTTTTTGAAATCGTGACCTGGGGGCAACTAGGCTTACATCAAAATCCAATAGGGCTTTTAAACAGCAATGGATTTTACGACGATCTTATCGCAATGCTCAAAACAATGGTTAGAAAAAACTTGCTTAGAAAAGAGAATTTTGATCTTTTACTTATTGCTGAAAATATAGAAGAACTCCTGGAAAAAATGCATAATTTTAAACCTATGCCTGTCCCCAAATGGATGAATAAAGATCAGACCTAAATAAAGACATTATGAAAATCCATAAACTTCAAATATATAGTGATAATTTAAAGGAGCAGCTGCATTTTTATCGGGATACATTGAATCTGAAGATCTCCGATTCTACCGATCATTATTTTGAAGTTCAAATAGGATATTCCATATTGAGATTTCAGCAAAAGGAAAATGCTACGCCATACCACATTGCATTTCATGTTCCCGATAATCAACATAATGAAGCCCTGGAGTGGGTGAATGAGCGTATTCCGGTTTTAAGAGGAAACGGACAAGAAATTGTGGATTTTATGGCGTGGAGTGCTAAATCTTTGTATTTCTATGACGAAGATAAAAATATCATAGAATTCATCTCCCGCGAGAGTTTCAGTAAACCGGAATCGGCATTATTTTCAGAAAAAAGTATTTTAGGAATTAGTGAAGTTGGCCTGGTGACTGAAAATATTAAAGAGAAATTCAATTTTCTAAACGCCAATTTTGAATTGGAAAAATATGATGGCGATTTTGAGCACTTTTGTGCAATAGGCGATGACGAAGGTTTGCTCATCACCATAAACCAAAAACTTAAAGATTGGTTTCCTACAGATGATAAAGCCTATCAATCTGAATTTAAAATGCAATTTACGCACCAGGGAAAAAAGAATTCTCTCGTTTTTGAAAACGATAAACTAAAAGTCCAGCAATAACTTACCAACTTTTTATGAGTACCGAAGAAAAGATCAAGCAGTTACGCGAAGAATTACACCGCCATAACTATTTATACTACATAGAGGATAAACCCGAGATCAGCGATTACGACTTTGATATGAAGCTGAAAGAATTACAGGAGCTGGAAGAAAAAAATCCTGAATTTGATGATCCTAATTCTCCCACGCGCCGTGTAGGTGGTGCGGTAACCAAAAATTTTGAGACCGTAGTTCACGACTATAGAATGTATTCGCTTTCCAATTCTTACTCAAAAGAAGAGCTGGAAGACTGGGAGAAACGAATAGAGAAATCTATTGGCGGAAAAGTACAGTATGTTTGCGAACTTAAATATGACGGTGCTTCTATTAGCCTGACTTATGAAGATGGTAAGTTAAAACGTGCGGTTACCAGAGGGGATGGATTTCAGGGAGATGATGTGACTAATAATATAAAAACCATAAGATCTGTTCCTCTAAAATTAAAAGGTGAATTTCCGCAGAAATTTGATATTCGGGGTGAAATTGTTTTGCCCTATGAAGGTTTTGCGAAAATGAATGCCGAAAGGGTAGAAGCCGGCGAAGAACCTTATGCGAATCCGAGAAATACCGCTTCCGGAAGTTTAAAACTCCAGGATAGCGCTGAGGTTGCCAAAAGACCTTTAGATTGCCTGCTGTATAGTTTGGTGGCCGATAGTTTACCGGTAAAATCTCAGTTTGAAGGCCTGGAAAAAGCCAGGGATTGGGGCTTTAAAGTTCCGCCGGAAGCTGAGTTAAAAAATAGTATTGCTGAAGTTTTGGATTACGTAAATTATTGGGATCAGCACCGTCACGATCTGCCATATGAAACCGATGGGGTAGTGGTGAAGGTAAATAGTTTTGACCAGCAGGATGAATTAGGATATACCGCTAAATCACCACGTTGGGCAATGGCCTATAAATTTAAAGCCGAACAGGAAAGTACTAAATTAAATAAGATCACTTACCAGGTTGGGAGAACCGGCGCAATTACTCCCGTGGCCAATCTTGATCCGGTACAGTTAGCCGGAACTACGGTAAAACGCGCGTCTTTACACAATGCCGACCAGATTGAGAAACTTGATGTTCGCGAGGGAGATATTGTTTTTGTAGAAAAAGGCGGTGAAATTATCCCAAAGATTGTGGGAGTGGATTTCACTCAAAGAGATCCGGAAACACCTGAAACCAAATATGCAGAAACCTGCCCTGTATGTGATAGTGAATTAATTAGAAAGGAAGGTGAAGCGCAACATTACTGCCCAAATTATAATGGTTGCCCGCCGCAAATTATAGGGAGAATTCAGCATTTTATTTCTCGAAAAGCAATGGATATTGAAGGCCTGGGCGGTGAAACCGTTGCTTTGTTGGTGAATGCTAATTTGATTACCAATTATGCCGATCTCTATACACTTAAAAAAGAAGATGTTCTTCCATTGGAACGAATGGCAGAGAAATCGGCAGAAAACCTTATTAATGGAATTGAAAAATCTAAAGAAATTCCTTTTGAACGGGTTTTATTTGCCCTAGGAATAAGATATGTTGGTGAAACCGTAGCTAAAAAACTCGCAAAACATTATAAAAATATAGATGCCCTGGCTTCGGCTTCAACCGAAGATCTTACAGCGGTTGATGAAATTGGAGAACGCATCGCCGAAAGTGTAACCGATTTCTTTGCTTCCGAAGAAAACAGGCAAATTGTTGGGCGTTTAAAAGAATACGGACTTCAGCTGGAAATTGCTGCCGAAGTACTGGAAAACCAAAGCGATTTACTTGAGGGGAATACTTTTGTGATTTCCGGGGTTTTTGAAAAAGTTTCCAGGAACGAACTCAAAAAAATGATAGAAGATAACGGCGGG
>DATFJA010000210.1:0-2489 GCA_035269545.1 Salegentibacter sp. | reverse complement strand
ACAGAAATTTCCTTGTTACAATCGGCAAGGAATGTAAGCAAACGCACATTTGAAAATACCGGAATTGACGGTCAGCAGTACATATTTGAAAAATATAATATAGACAGCGTTCAATTTAAACGCAGTAATGATTATTATGCTTATAATTATGAAACCTACCAACGGATTTACGACAGTGTAAAAGAAGGTTTCCTAAGATTGAAAGTTAAACTAGATACTTTACAGAAGCAGGAACAGCGCTTAAAAGACTCTCTTGCTGAAGTGAAACGCGATTCTTTGCAGAAATTAAGAGATTCTTTAGGCCCTGATGCAAAGCGGGAATTCAAGAAGATTTCGAATTCTATAATGGACGACGAAGATTCGCTTGATAGGATGCTTATTGATAGTCTGCCAGAACCAATGTCTAGAAATCAATAATTATCTTTTTTGTAGAACGCAGCAGTTTCAGCAATTACCTTTTGCATTGGAGTAAATTGAAAGCCGATACTTTTTTTAATTTTTTGGTTATTATATAGGGTATTTTGAAATAAGGTGTTTACTGTGTTTTTGGAGATATTTCTTTGAGCACCAAAAACTCCACCAATTTTTTGAAAAAACCAACCAAGCCATAGCATCCATTTTTTAAGTTCATTTTTCGGATTTGGTTTATCCAATTCCTTGGCAGTTGTTTCAAAGACTTTTTTGAAACTAAGATTTTCTGAAACCAAAATATAATCTTCATTTTCAATCTCAGCTTGCATAAGTCTTTCCATTGCGCTTACCACATCCTTAACACCTACAAATCCAGCTATTTTCGGAAAATGATAATTCATTCCTTTATTAATTCTGGAGAAAATTTGGCCGGTTCCTTCTTTCCAAAATCCCGGTCCGATAATTATTCCCGGTTTCACTATTACCGTTGGAACTCCTTCCTGCGTACCCCGCCAGGTTTCAATTTCGGCACCATATTTAGAAATCGCATAGTCGCTGTGGTCTTCTTCAGGATTCCACATACTACGTTCGTTAATTTCTTTATTGTTTAAACTTTTTCCAAGCGCAGCCACACTGCTTACATAGCACAGCTTCTTAATCTTAAAGATAATGCACATGTTTACGATATTTGCAGTGCCTTCAATATTAATCTTTCTAAGTTTTTTATCATCTGCAGGATCGAATGAAACCAGGGCTGCACAGTGATAAACATATTCTATGTTTTCAAAAGCTTTATTGAGTTGAGGTATGTTGGTGATATCGGCCTCAAACCATTCAATTTTTTGGAATAGACTTTTGGCTTCTTCAGTGGAGGTATAATAATTGAAAACGTGCTCAACAGCAGAGAGATCGCTATTTGTACGATGAAGTGCTCTAACTTTTTTGCCGGCTTTTATTAAGTTCAGCAGTAAATGTGAACCTACAAGTCCGGTGCCACCTGTAACTAGAATCATGTGGTAAATATACCAAAAGCACTTAGGAAAAATAAGAGTTTATGATATCTTTACTCGATAATCGAGATTTAAATCTCCAAGAATTTCCAAGAAATCAAAATATTATTTCGTAATAGGGCCTCGGGGACTTGCCCCGAGTTTATTTCCTATTATTTTTGCGCAAAATTATTTGAATTATGAATAAGAACTTTGTAGAAGAATTGACCTGGAGAGGTATGCTGCATGATGTGATGCCAGGCACCGAAGAACATTTAAAAGAAGGAATGCGCGGCGCTTATGTGGGAATAGATCCAACTGCCGATTCGCTGCATATTGGCCATTTAGTTAGTGTGATGATGTTAAGGCATTTTCAGCTTTGTGGGCATAAGCCCTATGCTTTAATTGGTGGAGCTACAGGAATGATCGGTGATCCTTCAGGAAAATCTACAGAACGAAATCTGCTTGATGAGCAAACCTTAAATCATAACCAGCAGGCTATAAAAAACCAACTTTCTAAATTTCTGGAATTTGGCAAGGAAGAGGCAAATGCTGCGGTTATGGTGAATAACTACGACTGGATGAAGAATTTTAGCTTTCTGGAATTTATTCGTGACGTTGGGAAGCATATTACCGTGAATTATATGATGGCCAAAGATTCGGTTAAGAAACGTTTGTCTTCTGATGCAGCGGAAGGAATGTCTTTTACTGAATTTACTTATCAATTAGTTCAAGGTTATGATTTTCTGCACCTGTTCAGGGAAAAAGATTGCAGCCTCCAAATGGGTGGAAGTGACCAGTGGGGAAATATAACCACCGGGACCGAGATGATTAGACGTGTGGCGGGTGGAAAAGGTTATGCTTTAACCTGCCCCTTAATTACAAAAGCCGACGGTACTAAATTTGGGAAAACCGAAGGTGGAAATGTTTGGTTAGATCCAAAGCGCACTTCGCCTTACAAATTCTACCAATACTGGTTAAACACCAGTGATGTTGATGCTGAAAAATATATTAAGATCTTTACCTTATTAAGTAAAGGCGAAATAGAAAAAATTGTTGAGGAGCATAAAGAGGCACCTCATTTACGTG
>DATFJA010000209.1:0-2219 GCA_035269545.1 Salegentibacter sp. | reverse complement strand
ATTACCAAAACCAGCGAATCTATCAAAACGCATTACACAGGCAAACCCAACGAAGAATGTATTATGGGTCTTCTTATTATGTGCCAAGAGGGAATTATTACTAAGCCTCCACTTTAAGATAAAGTCCGTCGTCTTTAATATCTATTTTTCTTTGTTTATAAAGATTTCCGGCAGCACGTTTAAAACTCTTTTTGCTTATCCCCAACTGATTGTGAATTGCTTCCGGAGAAGATTTATCGGTTAGATTTAGGTATCCTTCATTTTGCTTCAATTTATCAAGGATTAGTTCTGCATTTGGCTCAATACTTCTGTAACCGGGCCTTTGTAAACTCACATCAATTTTACCATCGGGACGGGTTTTGGTAATAAATCCACGCATTTCATCACCCACGTTTATTTCCTGAAAAACATCATCGTGATAGATCAAGCCTAAGTGCAATTGATTAATAATCACATTATAACCTAAATCACTTTTGTTACTTATTATAAGATCTACCTCCTCAAAAGGTTCTATGGTTAACTCTGAATTATCTAAAAAAGCATGTACTTTACTTGAAGCCACCAAACGATCGGTTTCTTCATCTAAATAGCAAAAAATAAGATAACGCCCGCCCTTTTTCATAGGATAAGCCTGCTCTTTAAATGGCACAAACAAGTGTTTTTCCAGACCCCAATCTAGAAAAGCGCCAAATTCAGTGGTTTCTACACATTTCAAAAATGCGAATTCATCCAACTTTACCAAAGGTTCTAATGTAGTGGCAACAGGTCTTTCTTCGTGATCCAGGTAAACAAAAACATCTATCTCGTCTCCAATTTCAAAAGTTTCAGGAATATATTTATTCGGAAGTAAAACTTCATTTCCTTCAGCATCTGTTAAAAAAAGTCCGGGTTCGGTTTCCCTTACAATATTAAGCGTATGATTTTCGCCAATTCTAAGCATAATCTATATTTTGAGTGCAAAGATACTTTATATTTGCGGCTTTTCCATAAAACAAAAAAATCCGTTTTTACACTGGAAAAACGGATTCTTATATAATTTTTAAAATCGAAGTCTATTTAAAAACACTTTCCTTTTTAAAGTGTTTAGTAAGCAGGTAATATACTACTGCACGATATTTATTACGGTTAGATTTCCCATATTTTTCCATCACAGCATTTAATCCCACATCCAGCTTTTCATCATCTTTTAGCCCTAACTTTTTAATCAGAAAATTGCGTTTCACGGTTTCCATCTCAGATTCTGAAGAACTGGAAACAGTCTCGGCGTCACTTCTAAAAATACTTGGGCCGCAAGATTCGGTTACTTTTCTCAACAAGTCCACATCGGGTTCTTCTCCTGTTTTATCTTTTACATCCTGGATGTATTTCCCTACTTTTTCATCGGTTTTTGTACTCATAATTAAATTTTTTGGTTTATTTCTCAACAAGTTACTTAAATGAGTAATTTTCAGCGAATTTAAAATCTTAAGATTTCATAAAATTGAAATATTCCAAAAGCACCTCGTCATTAACCGTTCTAGGCGTGAAAATTTCCAGGAGTTTTGGTTTTTCAGAATAGCTAAAAAACTCTTCTAAATGCGTTTCTATCTCTTCGGAAGTTTTAGCCGGGTAATACTGAAATCCATACATTTCACATAAAGATTTCGCCTGAAGTTGATGTGTCGTTTCAAAATAGGTCTCGAAATTCTCTGTATTCTTATTTCCCGGTAAGATTCTAAAAATTCCACCGCCATTATTATTCAAAATAATTATCCTGAAATTTTTAGGAATATAATTATTCCACAAAGCATTACTGTCATAGAAAAAACTGAGGTCTCCGGAAATCATCAATGTAGGTTCTCCCTTTACGCAGGCAGCACCTATTGAAGTAGAAATGCTACCATCAATTCCGCTGGTACCGCGATTACAGAAAATACGAAGACTCTCTTTCCACTTAAACAATTGCGCATAACGGATAGTAGAACTGTTACCAAGATGCACAATATAATTTTCGGGAATAGCAGGAACAATTTCCTGCATTGCTTTTAAGTCAGAATACGGGATTTCATCCATATATTCTTCATGACGAACTTGCCGTTTACTTTTTACTTCTTTCCAAAAAGTTCCATAATCACTTTGAACCTTAGCAGTAAGCGGAAAAAAGTGTGCAAAGAAAGAATTTACCGTGGTTTCAAAATGTTTGTTAAGGCAGAAAAAAGTGTTGTATGCTTTTTTAGGAT
>DATFJA010000208.1:0-4389 GCA_035269545.1 Salegentibacter sp. | reverse complement strand
TGGTAAGCTTGCTTATCGCTAAAGTTTCGGTTGTTTTCCAATAAACGCATTGCTTCTTCATAGTTACCTGAAGTGAGGAAAGAATCAATTAACAAACTTTCCATAGCTGCCCTGTTCTCTGAATCTGGATATTTTTCGATATAATTAATCAAGACCTGCGATGGGCTTTCGTAACTATTTCCAATCTCATAACTCAGTTTTGCGTAATTCATATACGCATCTTCCTGCATTTTCGGATTAAAGTTCATCTCACTGGCATTTTTAAAAGCATTTAAAGCCTGCTGCTTTTGGTTGGATTCTAAATAAGATTGCGCCAAATGATAATAAGCGTTTTGCGCTATTTGATTTTTCCCGTCTATGATTTTATTGAATTCAGAGATTGCATTTTCATAATCTCCCTGTTTATAATAAGCGTAACCTAGCTGGTAGTAATCGGTGTTATTCCATCTCCCGCGTTCCCCATCGTATTCTTTCAAATATGGCAAAGCTTCTTCATACTGTTCTAAGTTGAAATAACTTTCACCTGTAATTTTATTCAGTTGAGAACGCTCTAAACGGTTCGCACTCGGTAATTGCTCTTTAGCCAATTTAATAGCTTCCTCAAATTTGCCAAGTTTGAAATTCATATCGGCCTGGAAGTAAGAAAGATCTTCGCTATAGCGATCGTTACCGCTTACCGCTTCAAAATTTTCGTTAGCGGCTTCATAATCATCGCCTTCATAGGCCATATAGCCGATATAATATTTAGCCTGGGAACCAAATTCTTTAGAATCACGAACCCTTTCTAAATATTTACGAGCCTGGTCGTACTGCTTCGCTCTAAAATAAGCGTATCCATTATTAAAATAAAAGCGTTGCCGCTCTGCCCGACTCATGCTGCTTTCGTCAACTTTATCGTACCATTTGCGAGCCAATGAGTATTTGCCAGTTTGAAAATAATAATCGGCTACATCACGATAAGCTGAATTAGTTTTGGTACTGGTAGGGTATCTACTTACAAAACGCTCCATTAATCTATCGGCTCCAGGTTGATTTAGCCTTACAGCGGCGTTTGCAATATAGTAAGCGCAATCTCCTTCAATTTTCTCATCTTCAGTTTGCTCTTTTACTTCATCAAACAAATTTTGAGCAGCTAAAAACTGCTGATTATTATAAAGTTCAAGGGCTTTGTTAAATTCGGCGAGATCGTGAGTATAGGTGGCCGATCGCTGGGAAATTCCGTTAAAAGAAAAGAATATTAAAACAACAAACAGTAAAATTTTGTTAGGTGTCATTTATAGATTTTTAAGTTGATGATTCAAAGATAATTTAAACCTTACTTTAATAACGCCCATATAAAGTGATAATTATGTTAATGTAAAAAAAAGTAAACCGGCAGCTTTTGAAAAATGTATATTTACCAATATTTTTATCCCAAACAAAGCCTGAATATTTATGTCCGATACCGTCCTGGAATTAAAGAATGCTGCTATTTACCAGCGAGAAAGCCTTATTTTATCTGAAGTTGATGTAGAAATAAATAAAGGTGATTTTGTTTACCTTATTGGTAAAACCGGTACCGGAAAAAGTAGTTTTATGAAAACACTTTATGGCGATTTACCGCTTACAGAAGGCGAAGGAAAAATTGTAGATTTTAATTTACGAACGCTTAAAGAAAAAGACATCCCTTATTTGAGAAGAAAGCTGGGTGTGGTTTTCCAGGATTTTAAGCTTTTGACCGATAGAAATATAAAAGATAACTTACTTTTTGTTTTAAAAGCTACCGGCTGGAAAGACCAAAAAGCAATGGAAAATAAAATAGACGAAGTTTTAGATAAAGTTGGGATGAAATCTAAAGGATTTAAATATCCTTATCAACTATCTGGAGGGGAACAGCAACGTGTAGCAATTGCACGAGCACTTTTAAATGACCCCGAACTTATTCTTGCCGATGAACCTACAGGAAACCTGGATCCACAAACTTCGGTTGAAGTTATGGAAGTGCTTCAGGAAATAAGTAAAAACGGAAAAACCATTTTAATGGCCACGCATGATTATGCTTTATTGCTAAAATATCCTTCAAAGACTTTAAAATGTGACGGGCAACGCGTTTTTGAAGTAGTTCAAAAATCGGTTTAATTCTCTTCGAGAAAAGGTTTCAAGAAATTACGGCTGAACTTCATCAGCTTTTACCCTATGTGGCTTTCTATTAATAAAGAGGTAGTAGAAATTAACACCTACAATAACTGCATTGGTAATAATTACCGGCCAGGAATCTATTAAAACTCCGTAGATAATAAAGAAAATACAGCCAAGGCTGTTTACTATTCTAAGCTTTATGATGTTTTTCATAAAGAAAGAAATGGCTACAAAAAAAGAAGAAAGGTAACCTATCCATTCAGTAAGACTAATTCCTAGAAATTCCATATAAAAAAAGAAGAGTTTGTTTGAAAAGTTATCGGACTCGTCATTCTGAACTTGTTTCAGAATCTAACATCATAGACCCTGAAACAAGTTCAGGGTGACGGAGAAAACAACCTCCAAACAAACTCTTTTAAGTTGAGTGATTAAACTATTTTATTTCTTTTTCGCTCGTTTTCTGTAAGATAGATTTTACGCAATCTTAAGTGAGCTGGAGTAACTTCTACATATTCATCTTTCTGAATATATTCTAAAGCTTCTTCCAAAGAGAACTTAAGAGCTGGAACAATCTTCGCTTTATCATCTGCACCTGAAGAACGTACGTTAGAAAGCTTTTTGGTTTTGGTAATATTCACCGCCATATCATCCTGACGTGAATTTTCACCAATTACCTGGCCTTCATAAATTTCCTCTCCCGGATCTACGAAAAACTTACCTCTATCCTGAAGCTTATCTATAGAATAAGGAATTGCTTTTCCGCGTTCCATAGAAATCAATGAACCGTTTTGACGTTGTGGGATTCCACCTTTTAACGGCTGGTACTCTTTAAAACGGTGTGCCATAATCGCTTCACCTGCAGTAGCAGTAAGCAACTGGTTACGCAAACCTATAATTCCTCTGGAAGGAATCATAAATTGAATAATCATTCGGTCACCACGAGTTTCCATGCTTAGCATTTCTCCCTTTCTCATCGTCACCATTTCTACAGCTTTTCCTGAAACTTCTTCAGGTAAATCTATGGTTAGTTCCTCTACTGGCTCACTTTTCTCACCATCAATCTCCTTGATAATAACCTGTGGCTGACCGATTTGAAGTTCGTAACCTTCTCTTCTCATCGTCTCGATTAGAACAGAAAGGTGCATTACTCCACGACCATATACCAAAAATTTATCGGCACTATCGGTTTCCTGTACCCTTAGAGCTAGGTTTTTCTCTAATTCCTTGGTAAGTCTCTCTTTTATATGCCTTGAAGTCACAAACTTTCCGTCTTTTCCGAAGAAAGGAGAATCGTTAATTGTGAAAAGCATACTCATCGTTGGCTCATCAATTGCGATGGTTTTTAGACCTTCAGGGTTTTCAATATCAGCAACGGTATCACCAATTTCAAAACCTTCAAGACCAACCAAAGCACAAATATCACCTGGTTGAACTTCCTCTACTTTTTTACGGCCAAGACCTTCAAAAGTAAATAGTTCTTTAATTTTTGTTTTCTTAATGCTCCCGTCTCTCTTTACAAGTGAAACCTGCATTCCTTCTTTCAAATGTCCTCTTTGTACTCTTCCAATTGCAATTCTTCCGGTAAATGAAGAGAAGTCTAAAGAAGTGATAAGCATCTGTGGAGAACCTTCCTGAACTTTTGGCGAAGGAATATGTTCCAATACCATATCAAGAAGTGGCTCTATATTGTCTGTTTTTTCATTAGGATCGTCGCTCATCCAATTGTTTAGGGCAGAACCATAAACCGTTGGAAAATCAAGTTGCCATTCTTCAGCACCTAATTCGAACATAAGATCAAAAACCTTCTCGTGTACTTCATCTGGAGTACAGTTAGGCTTATCTACCTTATTTACTACTACACAGGGTTTTAATCCAAGGTCTATAGCTTTTTGCAACACGAAACGTGTTTGTGGCATTGGTCCTTCAAAGGCATCTACTAAAAGTAAAACCCCGTCGGCCATATTCAATACTCGTTCTACTTCACCACCAAAGTCGGCGTGACCAGGAGTATCAATAATATTGATTTTGGTGTCTTTGTAGACTACCGATACGTTTTTAGAAGTAATAGTAATACCACGTTCTCTTTCCTGGTCGTTGTTATCCAGGATAAGATCTCCGGTGTTCTGGTTGTCCCTGAACAAACGGCAGTGATACATAATCTTGTCTACCAGGGTAGTTTTACCGTGGTCTACGTGCGCGATAATCGCGATGTTTTTAATAGCTGTCATATAAGCGCCTCATTTTTAAGGCTGCAAATGTACGGCTATTTTT
>DATFJA010000207.1:0-4923 GCA_035269545.1 Salegentibacter sp. | reverse complement strand
AGTGAAGACAAATTTTATTAAGCGTTTAGATGACTATCTTCAAATTATAAAGCAAGAACCGGAAAGTTTTCCGGAATCTGAAAAGGTAAGTGGTTTAAGAAGGTGTGTAATTACTAAACAGACCTCCATTTACTACGAATTTAATGATAAGGAAATTCGAATTCTTAGCTTTTTTGATACTCGTCAGGATCCTGACAAATTAAACGAAAATTTTGAAGATTAATTTTAAAAGACATTAGATTCTCATAACCACCTCCCTAAATGAGTTTAGATTATTCCTTTGTAATTCCCGTGTATAACCGCCCAGATGAGGTGAGGGAATTATTGGAAAGTATGCTTCAATTTCAATTTTCCCGAGATTATGAGATCGTAATTGTAGAAGACGGTTCCAGTATTACTTCAAAGGAAATCATTGAAGAATTCCAGCAAAAACTCAATATCAGCTATTATTTTAAACCTAATTCAGGGCCTGGTGATTCCAGGAATTTTGGGATGAAAAAGGCAAATGGTAATTATTGCCTTATTTTAGATTCCGATGTTTTGTTACCAGAAAATTACCTGCAGGAAGTAGATGATTTTCTTCAGAAAAATTACTGTGATTGTTTTGGCGGGCCAGATGCTTCTCACCCTTCTTTCAGCAATACTCAAAAGGCCATAGATTACACTATGACTTCTTTTTTTACTACCGGTGGAATTCGAGGTAAGAAATCTTCGGTTAACGATTTTCAGCCTAGAAGTTTTAATATGGGTATCTCCCGGGAAGCTTTTGATGCATCTGGCGGATTTGGCCAAATTCATCCCGGCGAAGACCCCGATCTTTCCCTAAGGCTCAAAAAACTAGGTTTTAAACTCTGTTTAATTCCCGAGGCAGTGGTTTTTCATAAACGCCGAATAGACTGGTCTAAATTTTATACTCAAGTGAAAAAATTTGGACTTGTGCGACCTATTCTCAATAAATGGCATCCCGGTTCAGCTAAGATCACGTATTGGTTTCCGGCAGTTTTTACTTTTGGTCTTTTATTATCCATTTTACTTTTAAAATTGGGATTTTGGTGGTTTTTTCTATTATATGTCTTATATTTTATACTTATTGCTACTCACGCAACATTTAAAAATAAAAGTTTAGTAATTGGTTCGCTGGCTGTTTATGCCGCCCTGGTACAATTTTTCGGCTATGGTTACGGTTTTATAAAGTCGGTTTGGTATATTCAAATTTTGAAACAAGATCCGGAACTTAAATTCCCGAATTTATTCTTTAAAAATGTTTAAAAACATACAATTTAAACGCATTCACATAAAAAAATCCAGTCTAAAGACCTTTGGGTTCTTTTTACTGTTTTCCTCTTTCGTCTGGTTTTCTGTTCAGATTTCTAAAGAATATACCCAGATAATAGATATTCCCGTGACTTATGTGAATATTCCATTGGATAAAAGTATTGCTAAAGAAAGGCCGAATAATTTAAAATTGAGAATTCAGGATAAAGGTTTTGCGATTTGGTATTATAAAATTGTTCGCCCCGAGATTGAATTAGATCTTGGTAAGGCTTTTGAACAAAACAAGGCCCTGGTTTATAATTTTGAAGCTAATCGGGAAGCCCTGGAAGACCAGGTAAATATAAACTTCGAAAACGCACGCTTTCTTAAAGAAAGTCTCGAGATACCTTATCAGCCCAAGAAAATAAAAAAGGTGAAGATCAACCCTAGAATCAACTTAAGTTATGCGGTAGGATATTCAGCTAACCAGGGGGTGGAGTTAAGCCCGGATTCTATTAAAGTAAGTGGGCCGGAAGATATTATAGATACTCTACAAAATTTGAATACTGTTTATTTAAAGATCAATAATATTAAATCTGATGTTTCCGGGAGCGTTAGGGTTGATACCTCTGGCCTTGAGATGCTGAATTTTTATACTACCGAGGTTACTTATAGCCAGGAAGTTGAGAAGTTTACCGAGGGCAGCGTAAAAGTGCCGGTTGAGATTTTAAATCTGCCCGAGAATACCAACATCTCTATTTTTCCTAAACAGGTTTTAGTTTATTACCAGGTAAACTTAAGACAGTATGAGATGGTAGAAGCCGAAAACTTCAGGGTGGTCTGTGATTTTAATGATATAGATGAAGGTGATGATTTTATAATTGCCAGCATCGTAAAGTCACCTTCTTTTGTAAGAAATCTTCGGCTTAACGATCGTAAAATTCAATTTGTGATAAAACGATGATAGTTGTAGGACTTACGGGTGGAATTGGGAGTGGGAAAACCACTGTAGCAGGTTTTTTTAAAGAAAAAGATGTGCCGGTGTACATCGCCGATGACGCAGGGAAACGCCTTTTGGAAACTTCAGCCGAAATAAGAGCAAAGGTGATAGACTTAATAGGAGAAGAAGCCTATACCGGGAAATCTCCTAATCGTAAGCATATCGCTTCTATAGTATTTAATAAATCAGAAAAACTTGAGGCCTTAAATAAGATAATTCACCCGGCAGTAGCCAAAGATTTTAAAAACTGGCAAAGTAAACAAAACTCACCTTATGTACTTTACGAGGCTGCGATTCTTTTTGAATCGGGCGGTTATAAAAAATGTGATCTAAATATTTTGGTGACTGCGAGTAAAGAAGAAAAGCTTAGAAGGTTGCAGCAAAGAGACCAAAGTACCATGGAAGAAATTGAGGCTCGAATGGCTAAGCAATGGAGTGACGAACGCAAGAAAAAACTGGCCGATTTTGAGATCGAAAACCACGATTTATCCCTTACCAGAACCCGGGTTAACGAATTACACGAGATTATCTTAAAACGAGGTAAAAATTAGCAGAAGTTTTGTTAACATTTGGTTAAACGCTTGAAGCCCTAAATGTTAAAATATTACTTTTGGCCACATGAATAAAAAGCTTTTTTTACTTCTTGTAATCTTAATGAGCCTGTCCCTTATCGGTATTATTTTCGTGCAGGGATATTGGATTAAGAGTACTGTAGATGATAAAGAAGAGCAATTTACCTACGATGTTAAACAAGTGCTTATACGCGTAGCTAGCCAAATACAAAATCGGGAAATTGAAGATTACTGGATTAAATTTAAAGATGCCGATAGCACTAATAGTCGATTAAAATCTTCTACGGTAACCGAATATTCTTACGTTAACAAAAATAAATTAAGAAATCAAACCCTTTTTCATTCTGATGCTATATTGGAAGAAGATTATACTGTTTCTTCCGGCTTTATAGAATCGGCCAGGGATAGTATACCGTTTACCAAGCTTATCAACAAAAAGGTAACCAGTATAGTAAATAGTCGTAATAATATAGATGGAAGCCGTCTGAATACCCAGCAGCAGATAGAACGAATTATTCGTATGGACGAATATGAGAAAAATTTGCTGAAAGAATATATTGCCGATCATACCAGTCGGTTACCGTTACACCAAAGGGTGAGTGAAGAAACGATCGAAAAGCTTTTAACCAAGGAGTTGAGCGACCGGGAGATTGCATCTAAATTTGAATTTGGAGTATATAGTAGCAGTATCTCCACGAATTTGCACAGCGATGATTTTTCGCTAAGTCACCCAGCTACCTACGGGGTGCCGCTTTTTGCCGACGACCTGGGAAATAGTGATTACCGGTTACTGGTTAATTTTACCGAAAAGAAAAAAGTAGTGCTTTCCTCTGTAGTTTTAATGGCAGCACTCTCTATAATTTTCACCCTTATTATTGTGGTCGCATATTCCAGCGCTTTATCTCAATTGATTAAACAAAGGCAGATCTCGCAGATAAAGACCGATTTTATAAATAATATGACGCACGAATTTAAAACACCTATCGCCACGATTAACCTGGCTTTAGATGCGATTAAAAATCCTAAGATCGGTAGCGATGAAGAAAAGAAAAAGCGCTATCTTAAGATGATTCGTGATGAGAACAAAAGAATGCACGCCCAGGTAGAAAATGTTTTGCGCATTTCTAAGCTGGAAAAGAACGAGCTGGACCTTAAAAAAGAAAGGCTGCAGTTGCACGAGATCGTAGAAGACGCTATTACCCACGTAGAGCTGATTGTTGAAGATCGCGGCGGATATATACAAACACATTTTGGTGCCCTGCGTTCTTCAATTTTAGCCAACCAGGATCATTTTACCAATGTGATCGTGAACATGCTGGACAACGCCGTAAAATACTCTGAAGACACACCTAAAATCGATGTTTATACCGAAAATGTAAAGAACTACATCATTCTTAAAATCCGCGATCAGGGAACGGGAATGTCTAAGCTGGTTCAAAAGAAAATATTCGAAAAGTTCTATCGTGAACATACCGGGAATATCCATAACGTGAAAGGTCACGGATTAGGTTTGGCCTACGCCAAACGTATTATAGAAGACCACCACGGGCAGGTTTCGGTAGAAAGCGAAAAAGGAAAAGGAAGCACATTTATAATTAAATTACCTCTAATATCTTAAATATATGGAAACTGAAGACAAGAAAATTTTATTAGTAGAAGACGATCCAAATTTTGGAACCGTCTTAAAAGATTATTTGGCGATGAACGATTACGAAGTAACACACGCCAAAAATGGAATGGAAGGATTTGAAAAGTTTAAAAAAGACGATTTCGATCTTTGTATCCTGGACGTTATGATGCCTTATAAAGACGGCTTTACGCTGGCCAAGGAGATAAGGGAAAAGAACGAAGAAATCCCGATTATCTTCCTTACCGCGAAGGCGATGAAAGAAGATGTACTTAAAGGTTACAAAGTAGGGGCAGACGATTACCTTAATAAACCTTTTGATAGCGAAGTATTGCTTATGAAGATTAAAGCCATTATGCAGCGTAAAGCTACTGATAGCGTGGCAGATTCTAAGCAATTTGAATTCGAGATCGGTGCTTTTCATTTAAACTCAAAGTTGAGGTTCTTAACTTTTAAAGATGAGGAAGCAC
>DATFJA010000206.1:0-2168 GCA_035269545.1 Salegentibacter sp. | reverse complement strand
CGAGAGTATATTTCTTAATATCTTACCAATCTTATCTCTCATAATTATTTAATTCTGTTTTTTAAAACAGGATAAAACTCCAGCCTTGATTCGGTGTTTTTCCTCCGTAGTCAAGTTAGAACCAGAAGGTAAACAGAGACTATTCTCAAATAAGCGTTCTGCAACACCATCTCCATAAAAAGGAGCATTTTTAAAAATAGGCTGCATATGCATAGGCTTCCACAAAGGTCTGCTTTCTATATTTAATTCTTCAAGATGCAAACGTAAATCTTCACGATTTATTCCACCGCTCTTTTCTTCATTTAAGCTCACTACACTCAACCAATGATTGGAAAAAAAGTCATCATTGGGAGCACTATGAACCTTAACTCCTTCAATTTCAGAAAACAAATCTACATAAAATTCGTGCATTTCTCTTCTGGCTTTCACGCGTTCGTCAACCACTTGCATTTGACCACGCCCTATTCCAGCTGAAATATTACTCAATCGGTAATTATAACCAATTTCACTATGCTGATAATGGGGCGCCGCATCCCTTGCCTGTGTAGCTAGGAAAACAGCTTTTTCTTTAGCAAATGGTGTTTTAGTCACTAATGCTCCACCACCAGAGGTCGTGATAATCTTATTTCCATTAAATGAAAGGATCGCGTACTCAGCGAAAGTACCACATCTCTCACCTTTATAAGTACTTCCCATGGCTTCAGCCGCATCTTCAACTACCGGAATTCCAAACTGCTGGGCTATTCCATTAATTTCATCTACCTGATAAGGCATTCCATATAAATGTACAGCTATTATTGCTTTCGGTTTTTTCCCTTTGGAAATCCTATCTTCAATAGCTTTTCTTAGTTGCCTGGGACAAAGAGTTAGAGTTTCTTCTTCACTATCTATAAATACTGGCGTAGCGCCCAGATAAGCAATTGGGTTGGCTGAAGCCGCAAATGTCATACTTTGGCAAAGCACTTCATCACCGGCTTTTACTCCCAGCATCACTAAAGCTAAATGTAAGGCAGCCGTGCCGGAACTTAAAGCAGCTACAGCTCCTTCTTTGGAGGAGCTATCAAATAGATATCTTTTTATATCTTCTTCAAAACCATTTACATTGGGCCCTAAAGGTGCTACCCAATTCTGCTCAAAAGCTGCATTGACGAATTTTTGCTCAGTTCCACCCATATGTGGAGAGGATAACCATATTTTATCTTTGTTCATCTAAGTATTTTATAATTTTTCCAGGATTACCAACAACAAGAGCAAAGTCTGGAATATCTTCAATTATTACGGCTCCGGCACCAATAGACGCCCATTTGCCAATTTTAACCCCGGGAATAACCGAAGCGCCGGTTCCCACCTGCGTACCTTCAGCAACACTTACATTTCCTGTAAGTACCGCATTTGGTGCTATATGCACAAAATCGCCGAGGCGCACGTCGTGTTCAACAACCGCACCAGAATTTATAATACAGTGTTTTCCAATTCTGGAACCTGAATTAATAATAGCTCCAGGCATAACTACGGTCCCGATTGCAATTTTTATGTTTTCTGAAATTATCGCGCTAGAATGACTGACCGCTTCCGAGATTACACCGGAAAATTTATCAGCTACTTTTTTTCTAATCACATTATTCCCAATAGCTAAAACCGTAGGATTTTTAAGTTGATCTTCATTAGGTTTATGAACAACTTTGAAGTCAAGAAACCCTTCAACGTTGGGGTTATCATCGAATACTGAATCTATTTGAATATTCCTGCTTTGTAGAATATCAAAAACAACCTTCCCGTGACCACTGGCTCCGTAAATATTCATTTCAATTTTTTCCGTTAAAAGCTTCGGTAGTCGCCATATTAGCCGTATTTATTCCTTCAGAAATCACTACTTTTTTAATAGTCTTAATTATAATTTTCACATCTAATCCAAAAGACAGATTTTCCACGTACCAAACATCATATTCAAACTTTTTAGTCCAACTAATCGCATTTCTGCCATTAACCTGCGCCCATCCAGTTATTCCAGGCTTTACATCGTGTCGTTTTCTTTGTCTTTCAGAATACAAAGGTAAATACTGAGGTAATAAGGGTCTGGGACCTATTAAACTCATATCCCCTTTTAAAACATTTATCAATTGTGGAACCTCATCGATAGAGGTTTTTCTAACGAACTTTCCAACCGC
>DATFJA010000205.1:0-5114 GCA_035269545.1 Salegentibacter sp. | reverse complement strand
ATGAACCCATGAATAATGTAAAAGTGAAACTCCTGAGAGCCAAAAAATTACTCGCTCAAATTATTGAAGACCGGAAATCGGTGTAAGTTTTCACCGACTTAACAGTCTAATTTATGCAGTTAATTAGATTATTGTATCTTTGAAACCTAGAATTTTGCTATGAGTACAGACACTATAAGCCCAGTTAAAGAAAAGCCGAAAGCCAAACCAAAATGGTTAAGGGTAAAACTTCCAACCGGTAAAAAATACACCGAACTTCGCAGCCTGGTAGACAAATATGATTTGCATACCATTTGTACTTCGGGTAGTTGCCCAAATATGGGTGAATGTTGGAGTGAAGGTACTGCTACCTTTATGATCCTGGGGAATGTTTGTACCCGTTCCTGCGGATTTTGCGGTGTAAAAACCGGCCGCCCGGAAACGGTAGATTGGGATGAACCTGAAAAAGTAGCACGTTCTATAAAAATAATGGGCATTAAGCACGCCGTGGTAACCAGTGTAGACCGCGATGATCTTAAAGATATGGGTTCTATTATTTGGGCTGAAACCGTAAAGGCTATTCGCCGAATGAATCCTGAAACTACTTTAGAAACACTAGTCCCGGACTTTCAGGGAAATGAGCGAAATATAGACCGGATCGTAGAAGTAATGCCAGAAGTTGTTTCTCATAATATGGAAACTGTGAGAAGATTAACTCGTGAGGTGAGAATCCAGGCGAAATACGATCGTAGTCTTGAAGTTTTAAGATACTTAAAGCAACAAGGCGTAAATAGAACTAAATCTGGAATTATGCTTGGCCTTGGCGAAAAGGAAGACGAGGTGATACAAACCCTGCACGATCTTAGAAGTGTAGATGTAGATGTGGTGACTATTGGTCAATACCTACAGCCTAGTAAGAAGCACTTACCGGTAAAGCAATTTATTACACCAGATCAGTTTAAGAAATACGAAGCTATTGGTCTGGATCTTGGATTCCGACACGTAGAAAGCAGCGCTCTTGTTCGTTCTTCATATAAAGCTCACAAACATATCGACTAAGTTTTTTTTCCTGAGGTAAATGAGTAAAAGCATCAATATTGCCATAAACGGTTTTGGCCGTATTGGGCGTAGTCTGTTTAGACTTTTAATAGAAAATAAAAGCATCAACGTAGTTGCCATTAACGACCTGGCCGATGCTAAAACCCTTGCCCATTTACTAAAATATGATAGTATTCACGGGGTTTCCCCAGCTGAAATTTCCTGTGAAGGAAATTCTATTATCGTAAACGGAAAGCCATTCCCTTTATTGAACGCTTCGCATCCCAGCGATGTTGATTGGGAAAGATATGAAGTTGATACAGTAATAGAGGCTACCGGAAAGTTCAAAACTTCAAAAGATCTTCAACACCACATCGTAAATGGCGCTAAGAAGGTAATTTTATCTGTTCCGCCTGAAAGTGACGACATAAAAATGGTAGTTTTAGGGGTGAATGAACATATCCTGGATGGTAGTGAAAAAATAATTTCAAACGCGAGTTGTACTACCAATAATGCAGCCCCGATGCTTAAATTAATTCACGAGAATTTTAAGGTAGAACAAGCATATATAACTACAATTCATTCTTATACTTCAGATCAAAGTTTACACGATAAACCTCATCGCGATCTCAGGAGAAGCCGCGCGGCAGCCCAATCAATTATTCCTACCACTACTGGCGCAGCAAAAGCCTTAACCGGTATTTTTTCAGATATAAGTGATGTCATTGGTGGCTGCGGAATTAGAGTTCCCGTTCCAAACGGTTCTTTAACCGATATGACGCTTAACGTGAGTAAAGAAACCAGCATTGAGGCCATAAACGCTCTCTTTAAAGATGCTTCTGAAACTTCTTTAAAAGGAATACTTAGCTATACCGAAGATCCCATTGTTTCTATAGACATAAATAACAATCCGAATTCCTGCATTTTCGATTCGCAAATGACTTCAGTAATCAGCGGAAAATTGGTTAAGATTATTGGTTGGTATGATAATGAAATCGGTTATTCCAGTCGACTTATAGATTTAATTTCAATGGTTAACGAGAAATAACTATATTTATCTCAATTAAGCGTTAAGCTGAATTTCCCAAATGAAGAACTTTACCCTTATAATCATTGTCGCATTTTGGTGCAACCTTACCTATGCATTTCAGCAGAATGATACCGAAGACCTTCAAGTAGCAAATGAGAAAATTCAGCAATTAATTAACGATGCAGAAGTTTCAGTAAATACGCTGGACTTCGATAATGCGATTGAACAGCTAAATTCTTCATTAGAACTTTCAAAATCTATTGACGACAAAAGATTTATCGCCTTATCGAGCAGTATTTTAGCAAAGCTTTATTATATAAGGCACGAGTTTAATAAGGCCATAACCGAGTTAAACCGGGCAATTTCAATTCAAAGAGAAATAGATGACAAAAAAGGCTTAGCCTATAGCTATGTGAATTTTGCTAAAATCTTTATGGCACAGGAGAATAAAACCCGGGCCGATCGCTATCTTAATCTTGCTGAAGATTTATATAAAAAACTAGATGATAAGGAATACCTGGGTATAGTTTCTTTGAACCGCGCCATCGTGATTTCAAGAACTCAGGAAGATGTTACTGAAGCACTGAATCTATTACAAAAGGCAGAAAACCAACTTGCCGAGTCTAAGAATATGTACGAAATTTCAAGGCTTTACTATTATACTGCCCGAGTGCATACTTCCCTCGGAAATTATGAACTGGCTAAGGAAAACTGCAACAAAGTATTAGAGATTGCAAAAGCTCAAAATTTTGGTGGAATGATTATGAGCACCCATAGACAACTCAGCAAAATTTATGAAGCCACCGGGAATTATGAAACTTCTTTAGAGTATCTTCAGAAAAGCTATGCGCGTAAAGATTCCATAATTGCTATGAACAAGGAAGTTCTGGCAGAGCAAGCGAATGCCAAATATGGGGTTGATGCACTGCAAAGTAGTCTAAATCAATTAAGTCTTCAAAATGCCGAACAGGAAAGCAAACTTAAAGTTAATAAGCTTACCACCATTCTTAGCGTTGCGCTTATCACTATTCTTTCGCTTTTAACCCTGTCCTTATACAAGAACAATAATTTAAGAGCCAGGGCTAACGAGTTGCTGCAGAAAAAAAATACAGAACTTACCCAAGCCAAAGAAAACGCCGAAAAGGCTTCCCTGGCAAAGGCTCAGTTTTTATCTACTATAACTCACGAATTAAGAACACCATTATATGCGGTAACCGGTCTTACTCATTTATTGTTAGAAGAAAGCCCTACCGAAAACCAAAAAGAACATCTTAATTCGCTCAAATTTTCGGGGGAATACTTACTTTCTCTTATAAATAATATTTTGGATCTCAATAAGCTGGAAGCCAATAAAGTTGAGATCATGGAAGCTTCTTTTAATCTTAAAAAGCGAATTTCTGACGTGTTGGTTGCACTTAAAAATTCGGCAGATGAAAAGAATACCAAGATTCATTTTGATTACGATGACTCTATTCCGGAGGAATTGAAAGGAGACCCACTAAAAATTTCCCAGATTCTAATTAACCTCATCGGAAACTCCATAAAATTCACCGAAGACGGAGATATCTGGATCAATGTCTCTAAAAACAGTCGGGAAGGAAACAGTCTTTTACTGGATTTTGAGATTAAGGATAATGGAGAAGGAATTACAAAGGAAAAACAAAAAGCAATTTTTGAAAACTTCACGCAGGGTTCTACACAAATTAATCGCAAATTTGGAGGAACCGGACTTGGGCTTTCTATTGTAAAGAATTTGCTTAGTCTGTTAGGTAGTGAAATTAATTTAGAAAGTGACTTAGGAAAAGGATCAACATTTACTTTTCAGCTCAAATTTGAAGCAAAAGAAATGGAAAGCAATAAAAGTAGCGTTCCTACTCCAGAAGCAATAGAACCTACTGAAGATAAATTAAAAGGAAAAAACATTCTTATCGTTGAAGACAATAAGATCAACCAAATGATTACCCGTAAAATTCTGGAAAAGCATCAGGTTGTATGTGAAGTTGCCGATAACGGAACCATAGCCGTAGAAAAAACAAAAGAAAAAGATTATGATCTTATTCTTATGGATATCCACATGCCTGGAATTAGCGGAATTGAAGCAACGAAAGAAATTAGAAAATTCAATTCTGAAATCCCTATAATCGCTTTAACGGCAGTCACTTTAGACGATAATCTTGATGAATTCTATCTAAATGGTTTCAGTGATATTATTCCGAAGCCATATAAAACTGAGGAATTCTTCCTGAAAATTAACAGGCAATTAGCTTTTAAGGAAAGCACGGTTTAATCTTTTGGCACACACTTTGTAAATCTCTGGTTAATTGAATTATATAGCAAAGAACACATATATAGTTTGAATTAGCCAAAAGAAAAATGAGGTGTATATTCACCTCATTTTTTATGCACGAATTTTAATATTTCCTGCTTAAATTCCATCTCCTTATCTAAAAATGCAGTCTTTACAGGCAAATAAAATAACTGCTCGTTTTCAAAATTCTTATATAGTCGAACATAATCCTTTTCTGTAGTAAGGAGCAGCGACTCCTTTTTTAATCGTGCTATTTCCGCCTCAGAGAAATTATGATGATCTTTAAAAACAGCATGCTTAAAATTAAATCCTTTCTGTTGTAAATAATTTACTAGCGGTTTAGGGTTTGCTATACCGGTAACCAAAGTAAATTTTTCGTCGTTTAAACTGCTTAATTTCGCTCTGGTTTTTTCAGAAATTATTTCTTCGCCATAATCGATAAAACTAAAATAAAGATGCTGATAGTTCTGCAACCTAAGTTTCCCTCTAATCGTTTCCATTTCCCGCTCCGTAAGTTTTGGAGGGCATTTGGTAACGACAACTAATTTAGCCCGCTCTGCTCCCACCGTGGGTTCTCTTAAATATCCCGTAGGCAACATAAAATCGTTTACATATAAATCATTATACGCAGTAAGTAAGATGTTTAAACCCACCTTGACCTTTCTATGCTGAAAGGCATCATCCAGCAAAATAATATCTGCATTCTCCTCTTGAAGTTTTGAAATTCCATTTTGCCTGTCGGCGTCTACCGCCACCATG
>DATFJA010000204.1:0-13853 GCA_035269545.1 Salegentibacter sp. | reverse complement strand
GAATTCCTTCTAATTCTTTGAAGCCGAATGGGAAATTAAATTCTATATCTGTAGCAGCATTCGCATAATGCGCCATTTTTTCGTGATCGTGAAAACGGTAGTTTTCTTCGCCCAAACCTAAAGAAGCATGCCACTTCTGGCGAGTTTCTTTCCAGTGCTCAAACCATTTTAATTCTTCGCCGGGACGCACAAAAAATTGCATCTCCATTTGCTCAAATTCTCGCTGGCGGAAGATAAATTGTCTCGCAACAATTTCATTTCTAAAAGCCTTTCCTATTTGAGCAATTCCAAAAGGAATTTTCATCCTCCCGGTTTTTTGAACATTGGAAAAGTTTACAAAAATTCCCTGTGCAGTTTCAGGTCTTAAATATAAAGCTGTAGCAGAATCGGCAGATGCACCAAGTTTGGTTCCGAACATTAGGTTGAATTGCTTAACATCGGTCCAGTTCTTAGAACCGCTTTCGGGACAGGCAATTCCCAACTCTTCAATTAATGCTTTTACATCGGTTAGATCTTCATCGGTAAGGGATTTGGCAAGGCGCTCAAGAATTTCCTTTTCTTCCTTTTTATACCGAATTACCCGTGGGTTGGTAGTTACAAATTCTTCTTCATTGAATTTGTCTCCAAAACGCTTTTTTGCCTTTGCGATTTCCTTCTGCGCTTTTTGATTGATCTTTTCAGCATAATCTTCAACCAACACATCGGCTCGATAGCGTTTTTTAGAGTCTTTGTTATCAATTAAAGGATCGTTAAACGCATCTACGTGGCCGGAAGCCTTCCAGGTGGTTGGATGCATTAAGATTGCAGCATCCAGTCCTACGATGTTCTGGTGCAATTGCACCATACTTTTCCACCAGTAATCTTTGATGTTTTTCTTTAATTCAGCTCCATTTTGCCCGTAATCATAAACGGCACTCAGTCCGTCGTATATTTCACTCGATGCAAAAATATACCCATACTCTTTGGCATGGGATATTACATTTTTAAAAAAATCTTCTTGTTTTGCCATAGCGCAAAAATAAAAAAACCGCCCTGATAAACAGCAGGGCGGCCTTTGAATTTTGGGTTTTTAATCTGGAATATTCATCAACTCCAATACTTACCTATGTAACGACAAAGTTTCACTAACATTTTCAATATCAAAAATGAAGTTCAACTAAGTCGGGATTAAATGCTTTAATTGCATTTTTACTTTATTTCAAGAAAAATGGCGGTTAATTATCTTAGGTTAAAAGAGGCTGTACCTAGTAAAGTCGCGTTTGCATAAACATACACTTTATAGGTGCCTTCAAGCAATCTATCTTCGTTGGTATTGGCTAGTAAACAAACATCAAGTTCATTATTCTCGTAGTAAACTTTTGAAGCCGCACTATAAACCATTGCTCCACCTTCATGTTCTACCACAATTTCGTCACCTACCAGTTCATTTTCAGGATTATAAACCTGTACATACATATCTCTTTCTCCGGGACCGGCAAGATCGTTAGCTGTAATGGTAAAGCAAGTTCGTACCTGGTCTATTCTTCGGGTACGATCGTTTTCTACTAATTTCCCGCTATTTCTTACAATCACCCCTTCTCCCCGAAGATTGGTGATTTTTAACTGGGCAGCACGATCTACTTTGTTAGCAAGATCCTGATTTGTAGTTTGCAGAGAATCAGATAGACGGGTGCGTTCCTCTAAAACTACATTTGTACTGTCTAAAGTTTGAGACATCATTTGGTTTTGACGGTTCAAACTATCTACCACTCTAAACAAACGGTCTTTTTCAGCTTTCAGGTTTCCAATTTCACGACGATAGCGCGAGATCAGAACCAGGTTAGCTTCGTTATCTTCAACTGAATCCAATAGCCGTTCAATTCTTCCTCTTGCATCTACAAGATTCTGATCCATAATTTGATTTTCCTCGATAGCTTCATCGTATTTCACGATCAAATCATTCAGCTCATCTTCTATTACCTCTTTTTCCTTGGTAAGAATTGCCTTATTTTCTTTCTCCTCGTTATAGAATTTAATTGTATAAATACCTAAGGCCAGTAAGGCCACGGCTAAAACTCCCGTTAAGATCTTAAGCGCGGTGTTATTTTTCTTTTCGGTCATCATATAAATAAAATTTGTTTGTAAATTTAGGAGTTTAGTAAGGCAAACTGCAAGGACTTAACAAATGTTTCACGATTTAGCCAACCTGTTCTATCCTAAAATCTGTAATTGCTGTGACAGCCCGCTATTGAAGGCTGAACAAGTGATTTGCACCTCCTGTTTACACCAACTCCCAACTACGAATTATCACTTTGATAACGAGAACACCACCAAAAAAGTATTTGATGCTCGCCTGAGCCTGGAAAATGCCACTTCCTTATTGTATTTTAGAAAGAAAGGAATGGTACAAAATCTTATTCATAACCTTAAGTATAAAAAACAGGAAGAGGTTGGTATTTTTCTTGGAAACTGGCTTGGTGAAGAGCTATCTATTCACCAGGGTTTTAAAGATATTGACTGTGTAATTCCGGTACCACTACACCGCCAGAAACTAAAGAAAAGAGGTTTTAACCAGGTAACAAAATTTGGAAGTGAGCTGGCAAAAAAATTGGATGCTGAATTCATTGAGGACGCACTGGTAAAGAAATCAACTTCCAGGACCCAAACATTTAAAAAGCGTGTAGGTAGATGGGGTAGTATTGACGCTACTTTTATGGTAGAAAATCCTGAAAAATTAGAAAATAAGCATCTTTTACTGGTAGACGATCTTGTCACTACCGGCGCAACCCTGGAAGCCTGCGGAAATAAACTTCTAAAAATTAAAAACACCAAATTAAGTATTGCTACGATGGCAATTACAGACTGATACCCGCATTAAAACCTAAAATAATTGTTTCTTTGTCTTTAGATTTCATTTAATTATTATGCTAAAACGAATTCCCGGAATTGTAATAGTTGCTGCGCTGGTTTTGCTTTGCGTGCAGTGTGCTAAAAAAGGAATGCCCGAAGGTGGCCCTGAAGATGAAGAACCACCAAAATTTATTAGGGCAAATCCTGAAAATTACAACACAAATTTTGATGCAGATGAGATCAGGATCTTTTTCAACGAATACGTTAAGCTGGAAGACGCGCGGCAGCAAATAGTTATTTCGCCGCCAATAGAACCACGCCCTAGCATTATGCCTATGGGATCGGCCCGAAAAGATGTTCGCATACAGAACCTGGATTCGCTACAGGATAATACCACCTATACCATCAATTTTGGAAAAAGCATTGTAGATAATAATGAAGGGAACGCGCTACCGTACTTTAAATACGTATTTTCTACCGGTGACTACCTGGATTCTTTAAAAATTTCCGGAACAATTAAAGATGCTTACCTGAAAGCACCTTCAGAGTTTATTTCTATTTTTTTATATGAAGTTGACTCTACTTTTTCAGATTCCCTGGTATATAAAGAAACTCCAAGATACATCACTTATACTTTAGATAGTTCTGTGAATTTTGAGCTCGAAAACCTTAAAGAGGGCACCTATCAAATTCTTGCAGTAGAAGATAAAAACGACAATTATAATTTTAACCCAAAAACTGAAAAAATAGGCTTTGTTGAAAATTATATAACCTTACCAACAGATTCTACCTACAACATTAGCATATTTAAAGAGAAATTAGATTTCGAAGCGGAACGTCCCAAATTATTAAAAGGAAATCAAATTCTATTTGGCTATGAAGGCTCTAAAGGTGTGGATAGCGTAGAAATCAACCTGCTAACCTCAAAACCGGAAGGCTTTCAATCCAGAATTGTAAAAGATCGCGAAACCGATACTCTTTACTATTGGTACAATATTAGACCTGAAAATGATAGTCTTTCTTTTGAAGTGGTAAGCCCCAAGAGGCGCGACACCTTGTTCACCAAAATAGCCGAAGCTGAACGGGATTCCCTTCGAGTTACTGCCGAGCCTACGGGCACTATCCAATTTAAGGAAAATTATAAGTTACTAGCCAATACCCCGATTACAGGTTTTGATAAAGATTTAATTAGTATTAGAGATGGAGATTCTCTTCTGGTGCCTTTTAATGCTGAAGTACGCGATCTTGAGAACGAAATTATCATTTCTTTCGACAAGGAAGAGAGCAGTAAATACGAGGTTTTAACACTACCAGGCGCCGTAACCGATCTTTTTGGCGACACCAACGATACGATTAAAAATACGCTTAGCACAAAATCTTATGCAGATTATGGAAGCATTATTTTAACCCTACAAAATGTTGATAAATTTCCAATTATAGTGCAGCTTACCAACGAAAAAGGCGAAGTTCAGCATGAACAATATTCTACGGGAGATAGTAATTTTCATTTTCGTTTCCTAAAACCGGGAAAAAACCTCATCAGGGTGATTTTTGATGAAAATGAAAATCGAAAATGGGATACCGGGGATTATCTTAAAAGAATTCAACCGGAGGAAATTCAATACTACCGGGACACCATAGATGTAAGGTCCAACTGGGATATGCCAGAGACTTTTATTTTAGACTAAATTCATCTCGATCCTGGAGGAATTTGAAATGACTTCGAGTTTCCTCCAATTCTTTTTTATCCAGGGCAATTTCCTCCACAAAAGGTTCTTCCCTGTCCAACTCGGTTATGTTTTTTCCCAAACCGTCGTAGACTGCGGTGTGGCCATTGTATTCAGCTTTATTCCCATCCTTTCCGGTTCGGTTTACACCAATGCAGTAACTCATATTTTCTATGGCGCGGGCTTTTAAAAGTGTATCCCAGGCAAAAACCCGTTTCTTTGGCCAATTGGCAACATAGATTAACAGATCATAATCTTCTGTATTCCTTGAAAAAACCGGGAATCGAAGGTCATAGCATACCAGGGGACAAATCTTCCAGCCTTTATATTCCACCACCAAACGCTCTTTTCCGGCGGTATAGGTTTTATGTTCGTTAGCCAAAGTAAAAGTGTGGCGCTTATCATAGATTTTATAAGTTCCGTCAGGAAAAACAAAGAAAAGCCTATTGTAATAATTACCATTCTCGGCAATGATCAGGCTTCCGGTTACCGCTGCATCTTTAAGCTTTGCAATTTCGCGCATCCACTGCAAACTTAAACCATCGGTCTGTTCGGCCAGCCTTTCAGCATTCATGCTAAAACCTGTGGTGAACATTTCGGGTAGGATAATTAAATCTACATCTTCAGAAAGTGCTTTGATCTCTTTTGAAAAAAAGCTTCGGTTTTCCTGGGGATCTTCCCACTTTAAATTTGCCTGTATTATTGCGGTATTTAGTTTTTGTGCCATACCCAAAATTACCAAATTTTAAATTTCTGCTCCTAAATCCTTGTTAAACAATTGTAGAAAACTCACATAATGGATAGTTTTAATATGTAAAATCATACAATATGAAAGTACAAACTTTATTGAAAAAGGATTCTTATTCCAAAGCCGCCGGTCGTGGTTTACTGGCCGGAGTTATTGGCGGATTAGCCGGTACAGCGGTAAAGAGCCTGGTAGAGCATTTTTTAACTGTACGGGAGGTCGAGCAACGTTCAGCCCAAATTAAAATCGTAGATGACCTTTCTACAAAAATCACAGGGTCTCCAATAAGTGTAGATAATGAAGAATTAGCCGAGCAATTAGTGAATTTCCCAATTGGCGCCAGTGTTGGTGCGGCCTATGGCTTCGGAAAAAAAGACGATGAAGAAATGAATATCAAAGACGGAATAATCTTAGGAGGTTCTACCTGGGTTTCCACTCACGAAACTTCACTTCCTATGATGGGATTGGAGCCTAAACCTTCAGACATCCCAATGAGAATGCAATTTAATGAACTATTTGCCCACGTTCTTTTTGGTATTACTACTGAAGTAGTGCGCAGCGCGGTATTGCAAAGGCTAAACGAAAGAGACTAATTTTCAAGACTTTTCAGCATTCTTTTAATCCTATCTTCCAGTTTTTCTGAAGATAATTTTTCCCTTAACCTATCAGTAATAATAGGAAAAGAAAACGGTGTTGGTTTTTCACAGTTCTTCCAAACAATCTCTTGATGCTGAATGCGTTCTAAAGCCATTCTTAATCGCCCTTCTTCCAACTGGTGCTCAAAAGTTTCTCTGAAGGATTGCAAGTACAGCAAGTTATCTTCTTCGTAATCTCGAAAAACGCTGAAAAGCAATTGTGAGCTACTTTGCAAATGCTTGCTTTTTATCAATTTGTTCGGGTAACCGGTAAATACCATTCCGGTAATTACCGCAATATCCCTAAATTTTCTCCTGGCCATTTCAGTAGCGTTTAAACTTTTATAAAGATCATCCATAAGGAATTCTGCGGAAAAAAGATCGTTATCCAAAACTTGCTGCATATCGATTTCCTGATCTGAGAGCAATTCAAACCCATAGTCATTGAAAGCTATACTAAAGGAAATTGGCGAAAGCAAACTTATACGGTAGGCCAGTAGACTTCCCAAAGCCTCGTGAACAAAACGCCCTTCAAAAGGATAAAAGATCGCGTGATAACCTTCACGGGTTTTAAAGGTTTCAATTAAAAATTGATCCTGCTGCGGAATAATAGATTCTTTCTGTTGCCGCTCCAGAATTGGCTGTAATGCTTTTAATTCTAAAGACTTTTCCGCAGATCCCTGGGAAGTGGAAGCTGAAGCCGCGTACATTTCTTCCCGAAGCAGTTCACTCATTTGAGCTGAAAAGGCCATTCTACCGCCCATCCAACTGGGTACTTTAGAAGTTTTCTTCTTTGATTTTCTAACTAAAACCTGCATACTTTTTATTTGCACTAATTCCAGGTTTCTACCGGCAAAAGTGAATACGTCTCCGGGTGTAAGTTTGGAAATAAACCATTCTTCAATCGTACCAATATAACCGCCTTTAAGGTATTTCACACTTAAAACTGCATCGCTCACAATGGTTCCAATTTGCAAGCGGTGACGCATAGCAACCCCACGGTTATTTACTTTAAAAAGGCCATCTTCTTCAATCTCAATCTTCTTGTATTCGTCATAAGCCTGCAAACTCTGGCTGCCTTTAGTGACGAAATTCAAGATCCATAACCATTCATCTTCGGTAATGCCCTGGAAACAAAAAGTAGACTTGATTTCCGGCCAGATTTCCTTCGGAAAAAAACCATTGGAAACTGCTAAAGTGGTAAGGTATTGCACCAAAACGTCGAAACTCAGCAAATACGGAATTCTATCTTCAACCGCCGTTTTTTGCACTGCTTTTTGCAAAGCTGAAGCTTCAATGAGTTCTATAGCGTGAGTGGGTAAAAAATGAATTACACTTTCTTTTCCAGGTTGGTGGCCGCTTCGTCCCGCTCGTTGTAAAAACCTGGCCACACCTTTAGGGCCTCCAATTTGAACAATGGTTTCCACAGGTGCAAAATCTACCCCCAAATCAAGGCTGGAAGTGCAAACCACGGCTTTTAAGGTTTCATTCCTAATCGCCTGTTCAACCCAAAGTCGGGTTTCTTTGTTGATGCTACCGTGATGCATTGCCACTTCCCCCGCAAACTCCGGATATTTATGCATTAATTTCTGAAACCATAATTCGCATTGAGAACGAGTATTGGTAAAAAGTAGAGTGGTTCTAGAATTTTTTATGATTGGTACTACCTCATCAATTAAATGCAGACCCAAATGTCCTCTCCAGGGAAACTTTTCCATTTTCTCTGGAATAATAGATTTTACACTGATCTTCTTCTTTAAATTCGCCCTTATCAATACCGAATTTTGAAAGGCTTCTGAATTTGAGCCGAGCAAAACTTCTCGTGCCTGCTCCAGATTCCCAATAGTTGCCGAGATTCCCCAAATTCGCAAATCTTTTGAAACAGTTTTTAAACGAGATAACGCCAGTTCCATTTGCACACCTCGTTTTGTGCCCAGCAATTCGTGCCACTCATCAACTACCACGGCACTTAGGTTTTTAAATGTTTTATCGTAGTTTTTAGAAGAAAGTAGTAATTGTAAACTTTCAGGGGTGGTAATAAGTAAATCTGGCATTGATTTTTTTTGTGCAGCACGAACTTTTTGGGGGGTATCTCCCGTACGAATCCCAACCGTTAATCCGCTTTCAATATCATCGGCAAAACGCTGCGCCGCCTGTTCAATTTCTACCGAAAGGGCACGCAGAGGTGTAATCCAAATCGCTTTTAAACCTTTTTTTTGCTTCGTTTTATAATCGGGGTTTTTCTTTAAATAATCCAGCACTATTGGTACCCAAAGTGCGTAGGTTTTTCCGCTACCCGTTGGAGCGTTTAAAAGACCATTTTTTTTCTGTAAAAAGGCGGTCCAGGTTTGCTTTTGAAAAGCAAAAGGCTTCCATCCCTGATTGGAAAACCAGGTTTCTGCAATTTCAATAAGTTGATTTCTATTCATGTTTTAACCCTTCCGTTTTATTCAGCTATCGCTGAATAATCCACCTTCCCTTAAAAAGGGAAGGAACTATTTTCTTTTTACAATTACCAACACGTGTTGTTCCCTCCTTTTAAGGGGTGCCCGATAGGGCGGGGTGGTTTATTTCTTAAAATTATCCGCAATCTCTTTCAAAACTGAAGGTAAAAAGTCAAACACCATCCTATTTTCAAAACGGATTACTTTAAACCCTAAACTTTCAAGTTTTTTAGTTCGTTTTTCATCTTTTTCTTCGGCTAGTGGATTTTCATGAACCTCTCCATCTAATTCAATTATTAATTGCTCTTCCGCACAATAAAAATCCACTATAAAATTTTCTATACTATGTTGTCTTCTAAATTTTCTTCCTTTAAACTTCCTGTTTTTGTAATCGTTTCCATAAAAAAGCTTCAGCAGGAGTTAAATTATTTCTTAATGTCTTTCGAAAGGGCTCTAAATATTTTCTGTTATGGCTTGGCTTTTTCATTGGCTTAGGTTTCCTGTAACCCTTCCGTCTTATTCAGCTATCGCTGAATAATCCACCTTCCCTTAAAAAGGGAAGGAACTTTTGTTCTTTCTATTTACCCTTTTAGAGTTCCCCTCCTTTTTAAGGAGGAGTGCCTGATAGGGCGGGGTGGTTCAATCTGGTATCAAATCCCGCAACTCACCCAATGTATTAGCTTCGTGTATATTTTTATCGGTGCGCCAGCGTACCATTCTTGGAAAACGGGTTGCCACACCACTTTTATGGCGTTTAGATTCCGCTATTCCTTCAAAAGCGATTTCAAAAACGTGGTGTGGAGTTACGCTTCTAACGGGACCAAACCTCTCTAAAGTGTTTTTCTTGATCCACGCATCAAGTTTTCGAAATTCGGCATCGGTTAAACCGGAATAAGCTTTCGCAAAAGTCACCAGTTCCTTTTTATCATCATCCCACAAACCAAAAGTATAATCTGTGAATAAATTGCTTCTTCTTCCGTGACCACGCATGGCATAGGTAAGTACTGCATCTACAGTAAGCGGATCTACTTTCCATTTCCACCAGTCGCCTTTTTTTCTTCCCACCAAATATGGCGAATCCAATTTTTTCAACATTAAGCCTTCCGATTTTTCCTCCCGGGCACGTTCGCGTTCTTCGGCAACTTCAGACCAGCTTTTAAAGGAAATTCGTTCAGATAAATGCAAGGGAATTTCTTCCGAAGAAACTTCAGCATAAAGCTTCTCCAGAATTTTCCTTCTTTCAACAAACGGCTCGGTCCTAATATCTTCTCCTTTCCATTCTAAAACATCGTAAGCTTTTAAAATTACCGGGGTTTTCTCCAACAATTTTTTACTGATATTTTTTCTTCCAATTCGGGTTTGCAAGTCCTTAAAGGTTCCTATTTTTCCATCCGGAAATGGTAATATTTCGCCATCTATTACTGTCCCATTAGGAACTTTGCCCACGAAATCTTCAAATTCGGGGTATTTATCAGTGACCAGTTCCTCCCCGCGGCTCCAAACAAAAAGCTCATTATTTCTAACGATTACCTGGGAGCGGATGCCGTCCCATTTATGCTCGGCGCTCCATTGCGCTACGTCTCCTAGGTCTTCAACTTCACCATCTATGGCGTAGGCCAGATAAAAAGGATAGGGTTTTGACAAATAATCTTCTTCGTTTTCTTCTAAAATCAGTTTTTTAAAAGTGGTCTTTTCAGGTTTCCAATTACCCATCATTTTGTAGGCGAGAATATCTTCGTCAATGTCGGTAGCTTTAGACAGCGCACGTGTCATTAATTTTTGACTTACACCTATGCGAAAACTTCCGGTGATGAGTTTGGTGAAGACAAACCGCTCGTAATAATTAAGTTCCAGCCAGTTTTTATGCAGATAATCTTTTTTTTCAGCTTCGGTTTTAGGTTTCAATTCCAGTATTTCCTGAAGAAATTGATTAAGGCTTTTTTCGGTATTCTCTTCAGCCGGCGGAATTACCAGAGCGATTGTCTCGGCAAGATCGCCCACAATGTGATAAGACTCTTCAAATAACCACAGAGGAATATTAGCCAATTCTGATGCCCATTGGCGCATTAAAGTTGTATTTACAGGGCGTGGCGGACGGCGGTGCGATAAAATAGCGATGGTCCATACCTTGTCCTTATCTTCGGCTTTTTTAAAATAATGGGTTAATGCCTCTACTTTTAAGGTCGTCTTATTCGTACTGTCCAGCGTTTTTATAAGCTCCGCAAAATCCTTCATTTTAGATTAGTTTAGTTACTTCCTGACTGCGTTATAAGTAACAAAGCATTCAACTTTCTTTTTCATTTTTTAATTCTTCTTCTCCCGTTTCTCCTTCGTATTGTGTTTCTTCAGTTCGGGCGTCATATCCTAATTCTCTTAAATAACGAGAGAAAATATCTGTATAACCGTGAGTGCAGATCACTTTTTCGGCCCCGGTGGCTTTAATAGATTTTAAAAGTCCCTGCCAATCGCAATGATCAGAAAGTACAAAGCCGCGGTCTATAGCGCGTCTTCTTCTAGCCCCGCGAAAAGTCATCCAGCCACTGGCGGAAGCGGTCACATAAGGCACCATTTTTTTTATCCATGGACTTCCGTGAGCGCTAGGTGGTGCTACTACAATATTTCCTTGGAATTCATTTTTTTTTGTGTCGCGGGTAATTCTTGTGGTTTCGGACATTTCAGATAAAGGGCGAATCACTTCTGTCATGTTCTCAATAGCTCCGTGGGTGTAAATTTTACCGATTGAAGTATCCAGATGTTTCAGTAAACGCTGTGCTTTTCCCAGGGAATAACCAAAAATCACAGAGGTTCGACCGTCTTCCTTATTTTGCTGCCACCAATTATTAATTTCGGTAAAAACCTCTACTTGCGGTTGCCATTTAAAAGCAGGAAGACCAAAAGTACATTCGGTTATAAATGTGTGACATTTTACAGGTTCGTAAGGCACGGCAACACCATCATCTTCATCTTTATAATCACCGGTAAATACCCAAACTTCCCCTTTGTGCTCTACTCTAATTTGAGAAGAACCAATAATATGCCCGGCCGGATGCAGGGAAAATTTCACACCGTTAATACTAAAGGTTTCATTCCAATCTTTGCCGGAAACTTCAATTTCTCCCAAACGATGTTTAATAATAGGAACATTGCTGTGATGAGTGATATATTTTTTATGCCCCCAGCGGGAATGATCGGCGTGGCCGTGGGAAATAATGGCCTTATCTACAGGTTTCCACGGATCCAGGTAAACATCTGCCGCTTCGCAGTAAATTCCTCTTTTATTAAAAGCAAGTAAAGGTGATTTCATTTTTATTAGGTACTTGATTTGAAATTACCCAAAATGATACGCTTAAAAAAAGGATTAAGAAAAGATTAGCGATTGACTAAAAGCTAAACATTTTAGAGTTTTTTTGATAAAATATACTTTAAGCTTTGAGTATATTTGTAATATAAAAATTTACTAAAATGTCATTTTCAGATTTATTCGGATCGGGGGAACATCTCCGAAATTTAAACCATTTTGCCTGCATCGTTAATATGGCAAGTGTGGACGGGGAGATCAATGAACAAGAGAAAATTCTTTTAAAACGATTTGCCCATAAGATGGACATTACCGAATCGGAATATAAAACGGTAGTAAAAAATCCGGAGGAATTTCCTGTTAGTTCTTGCAATAGTGTAGAAAAGCGCCTGGAACGTCTTCACGATCTTTTTAAGATTATTTTTGCCGATAGTCAAATAGATCACGAAGAAGAAACCCTTATTAAAAGATATGCTATAGGGCTTGGCTTTTCTAATGAAAATGCCGAAAAAATAATAAAAAGATCTATACAGATCTTTAGCGGTCAATTGAATTTTGAAGATTACCAATATCTACTGGACAAGTAATAGATCCAAATTATTTGTTTTCAATAATTCTAAAAATCCTTAGTCAGGCTGAATTTATTTCAGCCTGACTTTTTTATAAAATCACTTTCCAGACCCTTAGACTTTTGAACTATACTTCTGCATAAATTCTTCGGCTTTATCAACCATATTTTTACTTCCGCAGAAAAAAGGAGCACGCTCGTGTAGTTCTTTAGGCTGGATATCCATTATGCGGTTAAATCCATCGGTAGCTTTACCGCCCGCCTGCTCTACGATAAACGCCATTGGGTTGCATTCGTACAATAACCTAAGCTTGCCATTATTGGCTTTAGAACTTTTTGGATAGATAAAAATTCCGCCTTTAATCATGTTCCTGTGAATATCTGAAACCATAGAACCAATATACCTGGAGGTGTAAGGTCTATCCTCTTTTTCTTCCTGGCAATACTTTATATATTTTTTCACACCCTCTGGAAAATGCACGTAATTACCCTCATTCATTGAATAAATACTTCCGTTTTCGGGAAATTTCATATCTGGATGTGATAAATACCAGGATCCTAAAGCAGGGTTTAAGGTGAAGCCATTTACGCCACAGCCAGTGGTATAAACAAGCATCGTAGAAGTTCCGTAGATAATATATCCGGCTGCTACCTGTTGGTTCCCCGGTTGTAAAAAGTCTTCACTGGTCACCGGCGTTCCAATAGGAGTTACACGGCGATAAATAGAAAAAATAGTTCCTACAGATACATTTACATCAATATTAGAGCTACCATCCAGCGGATCCATAAGGACCACATATTTATTTTTGTTATCGTTATTCTTACCGGAAATCGTTATAAAATCATCGTTCTCTTCTGAAGCGATTCCGCAAACAATCTCGCGATTAATTAGCGTCTGAATAAAAGTTTCGTTAGCATAAACATCTAATTTCTGCTGGTCTTCGCCCTGAATATTGGTATCGCCATGCAAACCTAGAATATCTACTAAACCGGCTTTATTTACTTCGTGATTTACCACTTTAGCTGCAAGACGCAAGGATCTAATTAAACGAGAAAGTTCTCCCGAAGAATAAGGAAAAGCTTCCTGATTTTCTATAATGAATTCACCTAAAGTCTGATTTTTTTTAACCATTTTAAACCAATATCGTTATTTGCCTCAAAATTATTCATTTTTTTTAGTTACTAAAACGTTTTCGCAATAAAGTATTGAGAATTCATAAAAATATAAAACAGGTAAATTTTGGGGTATTATAAATAATTTTCAGTGGGAAATTTTTAGAATTTGCCATGTTGGAATTTCATTCTTTACTTTTGTAGGTAAAGCAAACTGAAATGGATTTTAAAATTAGAAAAGCAAGACCGGAAGATATGCCCGCTGTTCTGGAACTTATACAAGAACTGGCTGAATTTGAAAAGGAACCGGATGCAGTAATTATTTCGGCAGAGGACCTTAAAAGAGATGGTTTTGGCACCAATCCAGCCTTTACCTGTTTTGTAGCCGAGGCAGCCGGAAATATTGAAGGAATGGCATTATGCTATTTTAGATATTCTACCTGGAAGGGAAAAACAGTTCATCTTGAAGACCTGGTAGTTAGAGAAAGTATGCG
>DATFJA010000203.1:0-15371 GCA_035269545.1 Salegentibacter sp. | reverse complement strand
ACTTCTTCTAAACTCTTACAACGATTTAAGTTGTTGCTGAATTTAGAAAAAGTTTCATAGGTAATTCTGTAAACCCGCGAGTTCCTATCCTGTAGGGATTCCATAAAAGTTGAACTTATTCTGGGGTTTCCAGTAATTCGTTGTCTATCTTAATTCCCGAAACATCGGCTATGGTATTTAGCATATTTACTAGATCGGCCTGTGCCATCAATTCCTGAACTTCTTTTTGAGTAAAACCTGCCTTTTCCAATTCCTGGAAATCTTCATCAGATACTTCACTGTGGTTTAGCGCAGCATTGGTAACAATCTTAACGGCAGTTCTAAAACTGGTCGGCATAGATGGAGAATCTATATTTTCGGTGGCTTTAAAACCTTCTTCTTCAGAGATCATGGCGCTCATACTATCAGCAAAAATACCGTGAGCGTGTGAGCAATAATTGCAACCGCGTTGCTTTGATACATTGTAAATAATAAGTTGCTTAAGCACATTGGGTACTTCGCCTTCCATCAAAGTATTTTTCAATTTCCCCCAGTTTCCTTTAAGTAAAGTAGCGTTATTGCCCTGGCATTTAAACCAATTAAGAACAAAAGGGAGTTGTAGAGTTTTTTTGGTGTCATCATAAATAGCCTGTACTTCTGGAGTGGCGTCTTCATAAGATACCATGGGGTATCGTGAGGTTAAATTCATTTATTGTAGAGTTTGTAATAAGATTGGGGTTCAAATTGTTGTACAAATTAAGTTAAAATAATATAATGGACTAAAGAAAAAATGTAGAATATTTTTAATTCAGCAGACCTCTTCCAGCAGAATTTTTTAGTAACTAATTTTGAAAAGTATATTTTTGCAGCAGATATCAGTCCATGAAATATCAATACCAAATTAGACTTAGCCCGGAAGAAGCTGCCAATGAGCAACAAATTAAACGGGCTGTTTCCCGGCAGGGCAGTATTCCCCAGAAAGACATAACCACCGTAAAAATTTTAAAAAGATCTATAGATGCCAGGCAGCGGGCGGTAAAGATCAATTTAAAGGTAGATGTCTATGTAAATGAGAAGTTTACGGAGGAGAAAGTTCAACTACCGGAATATCAGAATGTAAAGGATAAAGAGGGAATTATAATAGTAGGAGCAGGTCCCGCCGGATTATTTGCTGCATTACGTTTCATTGAGCTGGGATTTAAACCTATAATTATTGAAAGGGGAAAAGACGTAAGAACACGCCGCCGTGACCTTAAAGCATTAAATATAGAGCATATTGTTGATGAAGACTCCAATTATTGTTTTGGAGAAGGTGGTGCCGGAACTTACAGTGACGGTAAATTGTACACTCGTTCTAAAAAACGCGGCGATGTAGACCGAATTTTAAAATTACTTGTGGGTTTTGGAGCTACTCCAGAAATTATGGTAGATGCCCACCCTCATATAGGCACTAACAAACTTCCGGCAATTATTGCAGATATTCGTGAGCGTATTATCGCTTGTGGAGGAGAGGTTCTTTTTGAAACCCGGCTAACTGATATTCTTATTAAAAATAATGAAGTAGCAGGTATTAAGACCTTAAGCGGTGAAAGCATTAAGGCAAAGAAAATTATTCTGGCCACAGGACATTCAGCACGAGATATTTTTGAACTTTTACACCGAAAAAATATAAAAATTGAAGCCAAGGCTTTTGCGCTTGGGGTAAGAGTAGAGCATCCACAGGAACTTATAGATCAAATTCAATATAAATGCGATTCCAGGGGAGATTTTCTACCACCTTCTCCATATAGTATCGTAAAACAGATAGGTGGCCGGGGAATGTATTCGTTTTGTATGTGCCCGGGCGGAATTATCGCTCCCTGCGCAACTTCCCCGGGAGAGGTGGTTACCAATGGCTGGTCTCCCAGCAAACGCGATCAACCAACGGCAAATTCCGGGATTGTAGTTGAATTAAGACTTTCAGACTTTATAAATGTTGAAAAGAATCCATTGGCGGCAATGGAATTTCAAAAGCAAATAGAACAAAAAGCCTGGTTAGAAGGTGGAAGTACACAAAAAGTACCGGCACAGCGTTTAGTAGACTTTACCCAGGGTAAAGTTTCTGGAAAACTTCCGGTTACTTCCTATAAACCCGGAATTACTTCGGTTGAGTTGGGAAATGTATTTCCAGAATTTATTCATAAAACTTTACAGGCAGGCTTTAAAGAATTCAATAAAAGTATGCACGGTTTTCTAACCAACGATGCCGTGGTTCACGCCCCGGAATCCAGAACTTCGTCTCCGGTACGAATTCCGCGGGATGCTTATAGTTTTGAACACACCCAAATTAAAGGACTCTATCCCTGTGGGGAAGGGGCCGGCTATGCAGGTGGTATAATATCGGCAGCTATAGATGGAGAAAAATGCGCTGAAAAGTGCGTTGAAAGTCTGCAGAATTTCTAGAATCCCAAAAGGTTAAATTCTTTATAATTGTTAAGACATTAATAGTGTTGATTTTGGTTTTTTTTATCTTCATTTTTTGAAAGCAACGCACCGATAAAAACCAGAATTATGCCCATAGTAGGTTCCTTAATTAAAAGCCTTATAGATCTTCGCGATACCATAGTTTCAGAGCCTGAGGCTGAAGAAGCCCAGCAGGAAGTACTTACCAAATTACTTAAAAAAGCAAAAGACACACAGTTTGGAAAGCATTACGAATTTGAGTCGATTTTAAAATCAAATGATATAAGAAAAACCTTTGCAGAAAAAGTTCCTTCTTTTGATTATAACAAGTTAGATGCAGAGTGGTGGCACAAGCTCCACGAGGAAGAGAAAGATGTTACCTGGCCGGGAAGACCTCCTTACTTCGCGGTGAGTTCGGGAACAACCGGGAAATCAAGTAAACGTATTCCAGTAACCGATGATATGCTTGAATCTATCAGGAAAGCAGGAATCAAGCAAGTTAGCGCTCTTAGCAATTTTGATCTTCCGCCAGATTTCTTTGAAAAGGAAATTATGATGCTGGGTAGTTCTACCGATCTGGAAAGAGAAGGAGACCATAAAGAAGGTGAAATTAGCGGAATTAGCGCAAGTAATATTCCTTTCTGGTTTAGGGGTTATTACAAACCCGGGGAAGAAATTTCTAAGATTGAAGAATGGGACGAGCGCGTGCAGCGTATAGCCGAAAATGCTAAAAACTGGGATATTGGTGCATTAAGCGGAATTCCATCGTGGTTGGAATTAATGATGAAAAAGGTTATTGAATATAATAACCTGGATAATATACATGATATTTGGCCAAACCTGCAGGTGTTTGCTTCCGGTGGTGTTGCCTTTGAGCCTTACGAAAAAAGTTTCAATGCTTTGTTGGCAAGACCTATTACCGTTATCGATACCTATCTTGCTTCAGAAGGGTTTTTAGCCGTACAGGCGAGACCCGAAACGAATGCGATGAAGCTTATTCTGGATAATGGAATTTACTTTGAATTCGTCCCTTTTAAGGCTGAATATATTAATCAGGATGGTTCTATAGTTGACGATGCTCCCGTGATTTCTTTAGATGAAGTTGAAGAAGAAAAAGATTATGTGTTGCTAATTAGTACTGTTTCTGGTGCGTGGAGATATCTTATTGGAGATACCATTAAATTCACTGATGTAAAACGAAAAGAAATTCGCATTACCGGAAGAACAAAATTTTTCTTAAACGTGGTAGGTTCCCAGCTTTCAGTAAATAAGATGAATGATGCCGTACAGGAACTTGAAGAAAAGTTTGACATTAAGATTCCGGAATTTACGCTGGCTGCAGTTAGAATTGATGGTGAATTTCATCATCACTGGTATTTAGGAACCGAAGATGATACGCCGGAAGAAGAACTTAGGGATGCTTTAGACGAGTCTCTAAAGAATGCCAATAAGAATTATAAAGTAGCTCGTTCTAAAGCTTTAAAAGGTGTGAAGGTGACCAAAGTTCATCCAGATATGTTTCCCAAATGGAGTGCTGCGAACAAGAAAAAAGGTGGGCAGGTGAAAATGGAAAAAGTAATGGACGAAGAAAAATTCGCTAAATGGGAGAAATTTGTCAAAGAACAGGAAAGCTAATCTTCTTCTTCAATTTCATTAATTAGCACCATTATTTCTTCTTGAGAAAGATAGAGTTTCTTAATTCTTGCTTTATATGAATCTGCCAGGTGAGTATGGTTTAGGATAAAATCTTTGGTAGCGATAATATATTTACCAAGTCCGTGATTTACAGCATAGGTATCTGCCGCTCTTTCGGCCTCCTGGATATATTTTTTGGACATAAGATACTTAATACCAAACCACACCATATTTGCTGCACTACGTTCCCGGTAATCCATTATATGACCAAGTTCGTGACCAATCCACCCGATAAGTACTTCTGAGGGAACATTTTTAACATCAAAGATTTCATCTTCAATCTTTATATGTTCACTTATCATAACATAATAAGAACGCCTTTTCTTATTTTTCAAGAGGCCAGAGAGTTTTGGCTGAGCTTGCATAAAAGATTTCTGGATCTTCTTTTTAAATTTGAATTCAATGGGAGTATCTTTCAATTCGGGGTAGTGCGAAAGCGCCACGTAGGTTTCTCGCCAAATTTCATCGGGTACTATTTTATTTTCAAATTTTAAAGTATCTTTTTGTTTCATGGTTTTTTGTGCGTGGAGATCGCTCCAATTTAATTGAGCTATTAAAATAGAAGTTATTAATATAAAGTAAATTTTAGGTCTCGATTTCAATTTTTTATTCCTTTAGAATCTATCTAAAAATATAGCTTACTTGCTGTATTGTACCAAAAATGAAGTTATAAAATAAACATAAAAAAAGGCCGCCCAAGCAGGTGACCTTTTTTATCTCAATTTCTAAATATTATTTAGAATTATCCTTGCATTAGCTGTTGTAATCGCTGTTGTAATTCGGTATCGGTTTGAAGTGCCATAGCAATTTTTTCATAACGAGAAACTTCAAGACCTTGCGCTGTAATAGCGTTTTCCATTTCTTTTTGAAATTCTCCTTGCATATTTTCAATTTCTGCAACTACTGCTTTGTGCTTCTTCTTCTCCTCTTCGGTTGCATCACTTTCGGTATTTGGATCTAAAGCAGCCTGGTGAATTTCATTGAAACGCTGAATTTCAAACCCGCTATCTTCAACTTTCTTCGCCATTTCCTGTTGTGCTTTTTGGTTAACCATTCTAATTCTTTGGTAAGCATCAGCAAATTTGGAAAGCTCTTCATCACTTACATCTACTTCTACTGCTTCTTGCTGTTGTTGCGGTAATTGCTTGGTTTGAGCAAAAACACTTGCTGTTCCTAACATGGCAAAAGCGAACAATAAACCGGCGATCTTTCTTGATTTAATCATAATCTTTGTTTAAAATTTTAAATGGCTGGCAATCTATAAATACCTTATTACGATTCAAAAAATATGATTGGTTAATTTGTTTTTTTTAGAGAAGCTTAACTCAAATGACAACACATGTTAAAATCTAAATTCTATTGCTGAGTTTTTGATTTTTGGCTTTTTTGGAGATAGATGATTTTTGTTAGGAAGTGTACTATTTTTCTTAATCTCTCTTACCTAATTATCCAAATGAATCGATCATAATTTTTTTCAATTGGTTTTCAAAAACCCCTGGCAGAAATTACTTCAAGGTTAATAGGTTCCCCGATGCTTTCCTCAATCTCATTTTTAATTTTCATAATTTCATCCCTTTCCAGGTTATCTGGACCTACAAGTGTGAGGGATACTCTTAGCGGTTCTTCAAACCTAACACTTACATCTCTAATCACGAGTTCATTAATTACAGCACCTTCTAATTCCCGGGTTATGCTTGCTTCTTTTTTAATTCGGTTAAAAGAAAGCGAGAGTGGAACCAACACCATTCCAATAACAATTAAGGTATAAATTAAACCCATCTTGGCCCTCCTAAAAGGTGCGAATCCAAGGAAAAGAAAAGTGATTCCGGCAAACATAATAATTCCGGCAAGGTTGGTTAGATATAATAAAAAAGCCCCTGAAAAAACTGACCAGTCCCACCAGCCAATTCCAATTCCTGCCACTGCAAGTGGAGGTACTAAGGCTACGGCAATCGCAACTCCCGCAAGGCTTTTTGCAATACCTTCTTTCGCGTGGGCATAAGCAGCGGCTATACCTGAAGCTACGGCAATACCCATATCTAAAAGAGTAGGGGATAGCCTTGCATCAACTTCAGAAGTGATGATCTTAATTGGAATGATAAGGCTTACCCCGGCCGAAAATAATAAACAAACTCCCGTTCCAATAAGAATAGTTATTACTCCTTGTTTAAGCATATTTGTATCGTAGCGCACCATTCCCATGGAAAAAGAAACAATAGGAGAAATAATTGGTGCCAATATCATAGCTCCAATAATTACCGGCGAAGAATCGCCAAAAAGCCCAAATGTTGCGATAAGGGTAGACAAGATCATCATTACCACATAAATGGAACTAATTTTTGAATTTTCTCTTAAGACCTTAAATAATTCCTGAAATTCCTCGGTAGTCGCCCGGGGATATATTGGAAGACTGCGTTTAGTTAATTCTTCTCGTTTTTCTCCGGTAGGGAGTTTATTAGTTTTAATGCTTTTTTTGAGGTTGGCTTCATCCTTTTCAATACCGTATTTGCTTGATTGAGCAAGACACAGTGTTTCCGGTTCTACTCTGAAAGATAATTCTTCGGCCTGTTCTTTTTTGCCATCTACAGTAAATTCAACGGTAGGGCCATTTTTTATTTTTAGGCTGGTAATCCTTATCCTTCCAATAAAAGAAGGGGTTTTTTCTATTTTCTTTCCGCCTGGAAGTAAACTGCGGAATAAAAACCAGATCAATTGCAATAAACTAGTAGGTGAAATAATTAGTGCGCTAAACATACCATCGTTCAAAGAACTATCGGAAACCAGCTTTCTTGATACCACTGAACTAAGAGCATGCTCCACAATAATGATCCCTAAAGCTGAAGTGCGAATTATTTTTTCATCTTCAGAGCTTAACTCGTAGGAATTGTGGGATAGAGAGGATAAATGCCTAACGTTTTTGAAGAACGAAATAACTTCACGTAAGACGTTATTGTTCTTATGGTCTTCAGTAAAAATAAAAACGTTCCCAATATTCACCGATTGGAAAACAGGAATATCATTACAAAAAAGCAAATCCAGTTTATGCATTTCCTGATCATCAAAGATTTCCTCTATAACTTTTTCGGGATCGTTTGAAATACCTAAACCTTTAGTAGTGTAAGTATTTTCGGGATGAGGTAGAATACCAATATTAATATTCTTCTGGGCTGCCTGAGGCAAAAACTCTCTTAAATTTTCATCGCTTAAATAAGTTACTAGAATATCATTTTCTACTAGCTTAAAATCTTTTTGTGGATAGTTTATAACCTCTTTTTCGATATCTTTTAATAATGGAAAAATATCTTCCTCCATTTTTTCCCTGTCCTCAGGATGATGTAAAATATACAGCATAGTCAGTTATTGCGATTGCAAGACCAAGATAAGGCTTTTTGAAATCGGTACTAAATGTTTAACCCGAGTTTTGGAGTTTACTCGATAATCGAGATTAAATGCTTCGAGTCTTGCCTCGAAATCAAATTGTATTTTCCAATCGTATTGCTTTGTATGCTTGCTCCGATATAGTTTGCCTACAATATTAGAGCAACTCTATTCTTCTTCTTTTAAGTATTTATCCAGAAATTCCCTGATTTGCCTGTAAGCTTTAATTTCATTTTCTTTTTTTATGAATCCGTGGCCTTCATCTTCAAAAACAATATATTCTACAGGAACATCATTTTCTTTTAAAGCAGCTACAATTTCATCAGATTCTACCTGGAGTACCCTTGGATCGTTAGCACCCTGCAAAACCATTACAGGATTTTCAACCTGGTCAGCGTGAAAAAGCGGCGATTTATTATAAAGTGCAATGGAATCTTTTACAGGATCACCCATTTCCTCATACAGCGCCTCACGGAAAGCTTCCCAGTATGGAGGAATAGATTTTAAGGTTCTCAGCCAGTTGGTAACACCAAAAATGTTTACTCCCGCCTCAAACTCATCTGGGGCAAAGGTCATAGCGGCCATTGTCATGTAACCACCGTAACTTCCTCCTATAATTCCTATTTTTTCAGCGTCTATATATTCTTGCTCCTGAAGCCATTTTTTACCCCAAATACAATCTTTAAGATCTTCATCTCCATGTTTTTTATCATCCATTTTATAGAAGGTCTTTCCATAACCGCTACTCCCACGGTTATTTACCGCCAGGATCGCGTAACCCTGATTTACCAAATATTGAATTAATGCAAAATAACCTACCCGCGATTGACCGCCCGGGCCACCATGCACCCAAACCAGTGCCGGTACCTTATTATTTTCTGAAGCCTGATGAGGTTTGTAATAAATGGCTGGAATTTCCAGACCGTCAAAAGATTCGTAGCGAACTACTTCAGCTGAAACCAAATCGTCAGCATCGATTTCAGGATTTAAGGTGTTGGTTAATTTTTTTAATTCTCCAGAAGAAAAGTCATAAACATAAAGATTATTTGGAGCCTTGGCGGTACCAATGGTAAGCCTCATTAATTCTTCACTATCTGAAATATTTACGGCTACAATATCTTCATTTTGCATATCTGGAAGATCTACTTCCTGGCCGGTTTGCGTATTTTTAATTATAAGACTATTCTTTCCGTCTTCATTAATTCCTATCACACGATATTTATCATTTTCACTTAGGTAGCTGTACATTACATCCCAATTGGTTTCAAACAGGTTATCGCTTTCTTTGGTTTCCAAATTGTATTCGATAAGGCTTTTAAATTCGCGTCCGGCATTAGTAATGTAGTAGAAGTGCTCATCATTTTTATCAAAACCCGAAGCCGAATATTCGGCAGCTTCCTTTGAAAGCTCTCTCATTTCTTGGGTTTGTACATTATACAGATAAAGCTTATTCTCACTGGTAGTGATCGCTTTGGTAAGTGCCAAAAGTTGCCCATTGTGAGAAATATCCTGAACAGAAAGATTTTCTTCATTTTTATAGATCATTTCGCTTTCCATACTCTCCATATCCATTTCATAGAGATCAAAAAATTGTGGGTTTCTTTTATTGGAAATATAGTAGAAGCCAGATTTATCGTTATTCCAACCTGCAAACTGTGCTTTTTCATTTTCACCCGGCGTTAGATCTGTGGAATTGCCGTTTTCATCCAATAGGTAAATATGATTGATCTCGTTACCGCCCTTATCTGCAGAATAAAGCATATTCCCGGAATTGGGGACGTAATCTATAGCGAAGTAAGAATCTTCTTTAGAATTTGTGATTTGCTGCATTTCTGCGTTTGAAATATCAATTTCAAACAAATTATATATTCCACTTTTATCTGAACTTACCAGCAATTTATCTTCATCGGGAGAAAAATAACCTCCGGCTATTCGAGTGTTTTCATAAAATTGTTCAATGGTATAATCTTGTGGTTGGGTTGTTTCTTGTGCGAGTAAAGGAAAGCTAATAAAAGCCAGGAGGTAAATGAAAAACTTCATAATTACAATTTTTGGTTAGTTAAATAGTTTGGTAATCAGTAAAATATGCTAAATAAATTTACGTATTTTTTATTTAAATATACCAAAGAGTCTTTTTTGCAAGGATTAAGGTTTATTGCTATTTTGAGGTAAATTTTCAAAAATGAAAAAATTAAACTCACCTATAATATTATTTGCAGCTAAATCAACTGCAAATCCCTTTAAACTTAGGAAAGACCACGATACCATTAGGGTAAAAGATCTAAAGACTTCCGTGAATTTTTACAAAGTTATCCTTGGCTTAGAGCAAATAGATAATGGCGGTCTGGGAGACCATATTAAATGGTTTCAGCTAGGTAATAACGTGCAGCTGCATTTGGTGGAAAGCGATACACTAATAGAAAAGCATAAAGGTTTTCATTCGGCTTTTAATACCGAAAATCTTTCTGAATTCATGGATTTTCTAAGGACTAAAAATATTCCTTTTGAAAACGGGAAAGATGAAAAAGATTCGTTCACCAACCGGCCCGATGGGATTAGGCAAATTTATTTTCAGGATCCCGATGGCTACTGGATTGAAGTGAACGATAATAAAGTTTAGCTCTTTAAAGTATATTCTGCTTTAAGCAAGCCGAGTTCGTCTATGGTTTTTAAAACTCCGTTTTCGTTATTGTTGAAAGTAGTTACATATTTACTCGCATTAATAATCTCGGGATGCGCATTTTTCATTGCATAGCTGTATTTCGCATTCTGCATCATTTCCAGGTCGTTAAGGTAATCACCAAAAACCAGGGTTTCTTCGGGAGAAATATTTAACTCTTTCTGAATTCCGCTTATAGCATTTCCTTTATTCGCCGTTATGGAAGTAATGTCTATAAAAACATTAGCAGCGATAGCTACTTTATAGTCGTTTGTATATTCTTTAAAATGTGGGAAGGTGTGTTCTTCAACGCCATTGAAGTTACAAAAAGTAACTTTTAAGATAGTGTCGTCTACTTCGGTAAGATCTTCAACTTTTTCAATCCTTTTATAGAATTTATTAATCTCGTTAAAGAAGCTGTCGTCTTTGCTTTCTATGTAAGCCGAGTTCTTTCCACAAAGTACCAGGTGAGTTTCCGGAAGTTCTCTTCCTTTTTTAATAAAATCTTGCGCTGCCGACTTGTCTAGCGAATTTACATACAGATCTTTCCCCTTATAAACCACGTGAGTACCATTTTCGGCAAAAAACAGCATACGATCTTTGATCCTGTCAAATTTGCTTTCCAGGTTATAAAATTGACGGCCACTTGCTACCGAGAACATAATTCCTTTCTCATTAAGCGATTCCTCTATTTCCCAAAAATCGGGATGAATCTCGTGTTGGTCGTTCAACAATGTTCCATCCATATCGGTAATAATCAATTTTATCATAGTGCAATTTTGAGCGGCAAATATAATAGAATAGAAACCAGGAGCGGTTAAGAAAAGATCAAATGTACTTTTAGTAGTATAAGATTTTGTGATCTATATTTTTGATAAACAATTCTTTGAAAAGAGCACGGAAAATTATTGATTCAGAAAACGAACACTACACTACAGTCTAGGAATTAAAAAAGAATTGCATCTACAATTCCACCCACAATGGCTATAAAAATCGCTAACCATAAAGAAGGAAGGAAGCCTTCTGTTTTAAAATCTTCACTAAACTGGTCAGCAATCTCGATAATTATAGCGTAGACAATCACCCGGATTATAAATCCTAATCCCAGAAAATAGAAGATACCCAAGGTTGCTACATTCAATAATAAGGTGAGTAACCAACTTAACAGAAAGCTGAGCAAACCAATAATAAGCGCAACAATTACAGCTGTTTTAAAACCTTTAAGCTCTACTTTAGGCATGATATTGGCCGCGGCAAGTAATACCAGGGCATCGATTATGATATGCACCACCCATTCAAGCATATGTTAGGATTTTAAGGTTAGTATATCTAAAGGTAAAGAAAATTTGATAAATATTTATTCAATTCGGTTTTCCAGAATTTCGGGTTGTTGCTTAATAATAAGCTCCCAAATAGCTTTGAAGTTAGCTAATTGTTCCCGCCGCTTAATTGTTTCAGAAGAGGTGTAGGCTATGGGAGTAGCTTCAAAACCCCTATACGTGGCATCTAGGTTCTTAGCTATATAAAGACTTCGGGGTAAATGAAATTTTTGTGTGATCACTATGGCGTCTTCAATTTTAAAAACGGCTTTAGCACGATACATACTGTCGTAAGTATCAAATCCAGAATGGTCTAAAATAATAGCTGAAGGAGGCACCCCCTTTTCAACAAGATAATTTTTAATCGCGTTAACTTCATCATAATCGTCGGTTCTGTGGTCTCCGCTAATCAGGAAATTTTCGATTTTGTTTAGCTTGTAAAGTTGCAAGGCGGTTTCTACGCGATCTTTTAAAATTGGCGATAATTTACCATCGGCGTGCACACTGGCGCCCAGGATTATTCCTGTTTGGGCATTAGGTAATTCGGTGATCTCGGAATAGATAAGGCTGGAAGTTTCTTTTTGGATATAAGCTTCCAATCCAAAGACGATAAGGATACTTATAATAACAAAAAGAGCAAAAGCAAGAATTGTTTTTCTCAAAAGCTTCATAGACCTCATCATTTATATCACGAAGATAAAGAATAATAGTTTACCCATATGTTTAATTTATAGAGGATGTTTTAAGCAATGAATGTGAATGTTTACCTTTGAAAATACTAAAAGAATTTGTGAAAAATGACGAATATAAAAGCCTTACAATGGCGTTATGCTACCAAAAAGTTTAATCCGGAGAGAATACTTTCTACCGAGAAGATAGACATCCTTAAAGAAGCTTTTAATCTTACCGCAACTTCCTATGGATTGCAACCTTTGAAAATGGTCGTGGTACGTAATAAAGAACTTCAGGAGAAATTGAAAAGCGCTTCCTGGGAACAACAGCAATTGAATACCGCTTCTCATGTTCTGGTGATTTGTGTTGAGAAGAAAGTCGATAAGCATTTTATTGAACAATACTTTAACCGGGTAAAGCATGTGAGGGAAACCCCTGATGAGATATTAGCTCCTTTCAAAAAATCTTTAGTAGATAGTTTTGAATCTAAGGCGGAAGAAGAAGTACATGCCTGGGCGCTAAATCAGGCTTATTTAAGTTTAGGAACCTTACTAACTGTTTGTGCTACCGAAGAAATAGACGCCTGCCCAATGGAGGGTTTTGAACCCGATAAATATGATGAGCTTCTAAATTTAGATGCGCATAATTTGAAATCGGTGTTGGCTTTGCCGGTGGGTTACCGTGCAGAAGACGATATGTTTTCTGAATTTAAAAAGGTGCGAAGACCCCTAGATGAAGTAATTATTGAAATGAATTAATAATTTACGTAACGGGTAATTTCCAACCCGTAGCCAATCATACCCACACGTTTGGTTTGCTGGGTATTAGAAAGTAATTTGATTTTGTGAATTTCCAGATCGTGTAGAATTTGGGCGCCAATTCCAAAATCTTTATTATCCATATTAATAGGCGGAGCTTTCACTTCGCCTTTTTTCTGGCGTTCTTTTAACTCGGCAAGTCTCGGTAATAAATTTAAAGATCGCACAGCCGGATTGATAAAAACAATTGCACCGCGACCTTCTTCATTAATCGCCCTGAACATACTATCAAGTTTTTTATCGGCATCATTGGTAAGTGTTCCCAGGATATCATTATTAACCAGTGTGGAATTAACACGAACAAGAATTTCTTCATCGCTTCTCCAGCTTCCTTTAGTAAGCGCAAGATGAACCTGGCCGTTTGTAGTCTGGCGGTAAGCTCTCAATCTAAATTTCCCAAAACGGGTTTCAAGATCGTAATCCTCTTTTTTCTCAATTAAAGAATCGTGCTGCATTCTGTAAGCAACCAGGGCTTCAATAGAAACAATTTTGAGATCAAATTTTTGAGCTACGTCCATTAATTGTGGAAGCCTGGCCATAGTACCATCTTCATTCATTATCTCAACAATCACCCCTGCAGGCTCAAAACCGGCAAGTCTGGCGAAATCTATAGCAGCTTCGGTATGTCCGGTTCTTCTTAACACACCACCTTCCTTTGCTTTAAGCGGAAAAATATGGCCGGGACGGTTAAGGTCTGCGGGATGGGTTTCGGGATCTATAAGCGACTGAATGGTTTTAGCTCTATCTGAAGCTGAAATTCCCGTAGTAACACCTTTGCCACGCAAATCTACAGAGATGGTAAACCCGGTTTCCATGGGATCGGTATTGTTGCTTACCATCATTTCCAGTTTCAGGTTTTTGCAACGTTCCTCGGTAATAGGTGCGCAAATAAGTCCACGGCCGTGAGTGGCCATAAAATTGATCATTTCCGGAGTCACCTTTTCGGCAGCAGCAACAAAATCTCCTTCATTCTCCCGGTCTTCATCATCTACCACAATAATCACCTTTCCTGCACGAATATCATCTATCGCTTCCTGAATGCTGTGAAGTTTAAGGGTGTTTTGGGTGGTTGTTTCCTGAGACATGTTGTGTGTTATTTTGGGCTGCAAAGATATTTAATCTATTTTTCTTTTCGGCTTAATAATGCCAGCTTTTTTGAGCGCTTTTCTTATTGGTTCAGTAATATTATCAAAAGCAAAAAGCCCCTGATCTGTAGTAGCCCGGTATGTGAGGTAAATTCCTAATGGAAGCATAATGAGCGTGGATAGCCAGGTAGCCATAAACGGACTAATGCTACCATCTTCTGCACTGTTTTTAGCAAAGATCCCTATAAAATGATAAGTTAGAAAAAGTAGAATTGCAACCACCATTGGTAAACCCATTCCGCCTTTTCTAATAATTGCGCCTAATGGTGCGCCTACAAAAAACAGGACAATACAAGCTACAGCTAGAACATATTTTTCATGTAATGCTATCTCAAATTTATTGAGTTGTTTGGTGGAATTTTTTAATTCAGATTTTTTAATATTCAGGTACGAAAGTCCCCCGTTTATCGAGCCCAGCGCTAAGTTAACAATTTGCACTGCCTCGTTAGTATCGTATTCTTCCAGGATGGTATTTTCAATTTCTTTAATTGAATCTGAAGGGTTTAAATTCACCGTGATATTATCAAAATTGTTACGCTGGTACATACTCTCGGAAAGGGCTCTTTTCTTTTCGTTGTGAGAAGTAGCAAAGGAATCTATACTCTGGCGGAGTTCCGAAATATTTAACATTCCCTGGGTGTTGCTGTAGCTTTCATCTTCCAGGTCTACATTATTAAAATCGGAGAGATCAAGGTTTATTGTATATTCTTCAAAATAACTTTTTGCAAATGGTTTATTTCTGCGTTTGGAATAATCTGAAGGTTGAATTTCATCGTAATAATTACCATCTTTTAGAATAAGTGAGAGCACCTCAGAATCTGTACTGCCTACTAATTCTCCCTCTTCGGCTTTCATTACAGTGAAATTACCGCTCCGATCAGTTTTTTTATGGATAATCACATCGGTAAGATACTGGCCATTATCGCCACTTTTATCTTCAACCTTAATATTTATAGTTCCAAGATCGTTAAAAACACCTTCGGTAATAGCCATCGCAGGTTTTAACTTAGCAATGTTTTTACGAAGATTTATAGATTTATATTCCGCGGCAGGAATAACATTATTGGCAAAAAAGAACGCAGTTACACTAACTAATAAAATAAATACCGTTAAGCTGCGCATAGCACGTTGAAGTGAAATTCCCGACGATTTCATAGCTGCGAACTCGTAGTTTTCGGCAAAATTACCAAAAGTCATTATGGAAGTAAGCAGAATTGTAAGGGGTAGAACCAGTGGCACCAGTTTAGGAGAAAAATAGAGAAGG
>DATFJA010000202.1:0-2620 GCA_035269545.1 Salegentibacter sp. | reverse complement strand
TCAAGAGCAAGTTCTTTTCCGCCAGACTTCACGATTTTACCGTCCACCATAACGTGAACCACATCTGGTACAATATAGTTAAGCAAACGCTGGTAGTGAGTAATTAGCAATACCGCATTGTCTTTACTTCTTAAATTATTTACTCCATCGGCAACAATTTTTAAAGCATCAATATCCAAACCTGAATCGGTTTCATCAAGAATAGATAATTTTGGCTCTAACATTGCCATTTGGAAAATCTCGTTTCTTTTCTTTTCACCTCCGGAAAATCCTTCGTTTAGAGATCTTGATAAGAATTTACGGTCTATTCCCAAACTTTCAGATTTCTCACGAATCTTCTTCAGCATTTCATTCGCCGGCATATCTTCAAGTCCGTTAGCTTTTCTATGCGCGTTGATCGCGGTTTTCATAAAGTTGGTTACTGAAACTCCCGGAATTTCCACAGGATATTGAAAAGAAAGAAAGATACCTTTATGAGCTCTTTCTTCAGGATCCATTTCTGAGATCTCTGTATTTTCAAAAATAATTTCTCCTTCGGTTTGTTCAAATTCTTCTTTCCCGGCAATTACCGAAGAAAGTGTACTTTTTCCCGAACCATTTGGTCCCATTATAGCGTGAACTTCTCCCGGATTAATTTCAAGATTAATTCCTTTAAGGATTTCTTTATCTTCTATACTCGCGTGTAAATTCTTTATTTTTAGCATAAATTCTCTGTATGCATCCCTAATAAAATGGGATTGGTTTATTATTCTTATTGTTGTTCCGTAACCTCCTCGGTCTCCAGAATTTTTAAAATTTCTCTTATTTCTATATTCTTATCCCAGCCATCCTGACGTGAATTAGTAACTATTTTACCTTTCACTTTAACAGTAACCATATCGAACTCTTCCTTCTGAAAGGGTTTTATGCGTTCAGCAAGTATTTTGGATACGGAATCTATAGTTACACCGTAAACAAAATCGCTTCCCCTTAAAATTGCTGCATCTCCGGCAAATATAAATTCCCCGGTTAACGTTGGAATACTGTCGGGAATTTTTTCTTCTTCAGTTGAATCTACGAGATCCTGTCGGCTATCTTCCTGGCAGGAAAAAGCCGTGATTGCAAAGACAAGAATTAGCAAAAGCTTCTTCATTTTTTCAATCTTCATTTTCCCTGTTTATCCTACAGATCCTTCAAGGGAAATTTCAAGTAATTTTTGAGCTTCTACTGCAAATTCCATGGGTAATTTATTTAATACTTCCTTACTAAAGCCATTTACGATTAATGCAATAGCTTTTTCGGTATCAATACCACGTTGATTACAGTAGAAAATCTGGTCTTCCCCAATCTTACTGGTAGTTGCCTCGTGCTCTACCTGTCCGCTTTTGTTTTTCATTTCAATATACGGGAAGGTATGAGCGCCACATTCATTCCCCATTAATAAGGAATCACATTGGGAAAAATTACGGGCGTTTTGAGCTCTACCGTTTATTTGAACCAAACCTCGATATGAGTTTTGGGAATGTCCAGCTGAGATACCTTTAGAAATTATGGTGCTTTTTGTGTTTTTACCAAGGTGAACCATTTTAGTCCCCGTATCTGCCTGCTGGTAATTGTTGGTTACCGCAATTGAGTAAAATTCACCAATAGAATTATCTCCTTTTAAAATGCAGGAAGGATATTTCCAGGTTACTGCAGATCCCGTTTCAACTTGTGTCCATGAAATTTTTGCTCCTTTTTCGCAAAGTCCACGTTTGGTTACAAAATTAAAAACACCACCTTTTCCATCTTTGTTCCCGGGGAACCAGTTTTGTACGGTACTGTATTTAATTTCGGCATCATCCATGGCTACCAGTTCTACTACAGCAGCGTGCAATTGATTTTCATCACGCATTGGCGCAGTACAACCTTCCAGGTAACTTACATAACTTCCTGGTTCTGCTACCACGAGTGTACGTTCGAATTGACCGGTACCTGCCTGGTTGATTCTAAAATAAGTAGAAAGTTCCATTGGGCATCTTACGCCTTTTGGGATGTAGCAAAATGAACCATCACTAAATACTGCGGAATTCAGCGCAGCATAGAAGTTGTCTGTTTTTGGAACTACAGAGCCAATATATTTCTTAACCAACTCTGGGTGTTCCCTGATCGCTTCAGAAATTGAACAGAAAATTATTCCTTTTTCAGCAAGTGTCTTTTTAAAGGTTGTAGTTACAGAAACTGAATCCATTACCACATCTACGGCAACACCGGCAAGTTTTTTCTGTTCGTCTACAGAAATTCCAAGTTTTTTGAAAGTATCCAATAGTTCAGGATCTACTTCATCTAAACTGTCGTATTTCGGCTTTTTATTTGGAGCCGAGTAATAAGAAATATTTTGGAAATTCGGCTTTTCGTAATGTACGTTAGCCCATTCCGGCTCCTCCAGCGTTTCCCAGTGACGAAATGCTTCCAATCGCCATTCTGTCATCCACTCAGGTTCCTCTTTTTTCTTGGAGATCGCTCTAACAATATCTTCATTTAATCCTACGGGAAATGTATCCGATTCAATATCGGTGTAAAACCCGTACTCATATTCTTTTGTCTCGAGCTCTTTTTTTAAATCATCTTCAGTATATGCCATCTCAATTTTTTATTAGTT
>DATFJA010000201.1:0-6594 GCA_035269545.1 Salegentibacter sp. | reverse complement strand
TAGGTGTAACTCAATACGGCCAAATGACGGCTGGAAGTTATATGTACATTGGCCCTCAGGGAATTGTTCACGGTACCACAATTACAGTTTTAAACGCAGGAAGAAAAATATCAAAATCGGGAGAAGGCCTGGAAGGTAAATTATTTGTGACTTCCGGACTTGGCGGAATGAGTGGCGCACAGCCGAAAGCCGGAAATATTGCAGGTTGCATTACTGTCTGTGCCGAGGTAAATCCCAAGGCAACACAAACCCGCCATAGCCAGGGCTGGGTAGACGAAGTGATCTCTGATTTAGAAGAACTTGCCAAAAGAGTGCAGGAAGCCAAAGCCAATAAGGAAGTCGTCTCTATCGCTTTCCAGGGGAACATTGTAGATGTTTGGGAATATTTTGAGAAAGAGAATATTTATATAGATTTGGGAAGTGACCAGACTTCATTGCACAATCCCTGGGCCGGTGGTTATTACCCGGTAGGCCTGAGTTTAGAAGAAGCCAATACCATGATGGCTGAACAACCTGAAAAATTTAAAGAAAAAGTACGGGAAAGTTTAAAAAGACAAACTGCGGCAATTAATAAACACACCTCCAAAGGCACTTATTTCTTTGATTACGGAAATGCTTTCTTATTAGAGGCTTCACGCGCCGGGGCTGATATTTTTGCTGAAAACGGAAAAGATTTTAAATACCCAAGTTACGTACAGGATATTATGGGCCCCATGTGTTTTGATTACGGTTTTGGGCCTTTCAGGTGGGTTTGTGCTTCAGGAAAAGAAGAAGATCTGGATAAAACTGATAAGATCGCAACTGAAGTTTTAGAAGAACTTAAAGAGAATTCACCGGAAGAAATTCAGCAACAGATGGCTGATAATATTCAGTGGATAAAAGGCGCAAGGGAAAACAAACTTGTAGTGGGATCTAAAGCCAGGATCCTCTATGCCGATGCGGAAGGCCGAATGAAAATAGCCAAAGCTTTTAATGATGCTATTGGAAAAGGTGAAATAGGAACGGTTATTTTAGGCCGCGATCATCACGATGTATCCGGTACAGATTCTCCTTACCGCGAAACCTCAAATATCTACGACGGTTCTCAGTTTACGGCCGATATGGCAATACAAAATGTAATTGGTGATAGCTTTAGAGGCGCCACCTGGGTAAGCATTCACAATGGCGGTGGTGTTGGATGGGGCGAGGTAATTAATGGAGGGTTTGGTATGATTCTTGAAGGTGATAAAGCATCGGAAGAGCGTTTAAAATCTATGCTTTTTTGGGATGTTAACAATGGAATTGCGCGTCGCAGCTGGGCCCGGAATAAAGAAGCAGTCTTCGCTGCAAAAAGGGCTATGCAAATGGAACCAAAACTAAAAGTGACTATCCCTAACCTGGTAGATCCGACTCTTTTTAACGCTAACACCTAAAACAATATTTTATGAAAGTCTTTAAAATTACACCGGTTTTCTTGCTGCTGGCTATCCTGGTAACTTCTTGTAGCAGCGTAAGAGTTGCCTCAGATTACGACAGGGAAGTAAATTTCAACCAATACGAAAGTTTTGCATTTTTCAAACCCGGAATAGACAAAGCTGAAATCTCTGATCTAGATAAAAAACGGATTCTTCGCGCAATTGAAGCTGAAATGCAACGCAAGGGTTTCACTAAATCTGAGAACCCGGATCTTTTAGTAAGCATTTTTACAAAAACCAATGAAAATATTAATATCTACCAGAACAATATGATGGGATGGGGATACGGCTGGGGTTGGCACCCTTGGTATTGGGGTTCAGGATTTAATACTGTTAACCGCACCAGTGAAGGCACTCTTTATATAGATCTTATAGATGCTGAAGGAAAAGAATTAGTTTGGCAGGGAATGGGAACTGCGGCACTGGCTGAAAAAGTAGATAAAAAACAGGAAAGAATAAACGAGATTGTAGGGGAAATACTAGAAAAGTATCCTCCCGAACTGAACAAATAACCCAACAAATTTTTTTACCAAGAATGCCCCTCTTATAGGGGCATTTTTATTTTTAAGGGCTTTTGATTATCAATTTATGAACTTCAGCTTAATTTCTTATCTTTATATTGAATTTTAGTCAATCTTAACTATGCTCGATAAAATTGAATCTAATACGATTTTAGACCGTTTACCAGCCCATCTTCAGCAATATATAAAACCACAGAATTATGAAGATTACACCCCGGTAAATCACGCGGTATGGAGATACGTAATGCGTAAAAATGTAGATTATCTTAGTAAAGTTGCACACGAATCTTACCTGGAAGGCTTGAAGCAAACAGGAATTTCTATAGACCATATTCCCAATATGTATGGGATGAATCGAATTCTAAAAGAAATTGGCTGGGCTGCAGTGGCTGTAGATGGTTTTATTCCACCGGCCGCTTTTATGGAATTCCAGGCATTTAATGTTTTGGTAATTGCCAGCGATATTCGCCAGCTAGAGCATATAGAATACACCCCCGCACCAGATATTATTCACGAAGGTGCCGGCCACGCACCTATTATCGCTAATCCTGAATATGCGGAATATCTTAGGCGTTTTGGAGAAATTGGCTGTAAAGCGATTTCCAGCGCCAGGGATTATGAAATTTATGAAGCAATAAGACATCTTTCTATCATCAAGGAAGCTGAAGATACTCCGCAAGATGAAATTGAAGCTGCAGAAAAAAAGGTTGATAAACTTCAAAATGAAACCGCCGAACTTAGTGAAATGGCGCAGATAAGAAATCTACACTGGTGGACCGTGGAATATGGATTAATAGGAACTCTTGAAAATCCTAAAATATATGGTGCAGGTTTGCTATCCTCTATCGGAGAAAGTGCCTGGTGTATGACAGATAAAGTAAAGAAGATTTCATATTCTATTGAGGCGTGCAAACAGGAATTTGATATTACAAAACCTCAGCCTCAGCTTTATGTTACGCCAGACTTTGCTCATTTAAGCTCGGTTCTGGAGGAATTTGCCAATAAAATGGCATTGAGAAAAGGAGGCCTGGAAGGAATTCAAAAATTGATAGATTCTAAAAATCTTGGAACTATAGAATTGAGTACCGGCTTACAGATTTCAGGAGATTTTTCAAAAGTTATTGAACATGATGGCAAACCAATTTATATTCAAACTTCAGGTAAAACTGCCCTTTCCCATCGGGAAAAGGAACTGGTTGGTCACGGTGTAAAAAATCATCCTGACGGATTTGGCTCGCCAATTGGCTCTTTAAAAGGAATCAATTTAGCGATTGAAGATATGAGTCCGCGAGATCTTAGAGCTTACGATATCTATGAAGGCGAAAAAATTGAATTTGAATTTGAAGGTGGGATAAAGGTAAAAGGAGAAATAATTACCGGCACCCGGAACCTCCAGGGGAAAATAATCATTATTAGCCTAAAAAATTGCACGGTTACTTATGGCGAGGAAATTCTTTTTAAACCGGAATGGGGGAAATACGATATGGCGATTGGGAAAGAAGTTATTTCAGCATTTGCCGGCCCGGCAGATAATCTTTCTTTCGATTTGATTACTCACAAAACTTCAAGCACAACAATTAAAAGTAAAGTAACTCCGGAACGGGAGGAACTTGCTAATTTGTATGAATCGGTAAAAAATATCAGGGAAGGGAAAGATGCTAAATTTTCATTGGACGCCGCTTTAGATCTTGTAAAAAAACATCATCCAAAAGATTGGTTGCTCTCTGTAGAAATTTATGAATTGGCAGTAGAAAAAGATGAAAAACTCGCCAAAGAAGCTTTAAGAAATTTAGAGGATGTAAAATCTAGAAGACCGGATATTTCACATTTAATAGAAGGTGGAATCAATCTTATTGATGCTCAATTAGTCAATTAATCCTGGGGATTTTCAAATCTATAGTTAAAAATAAACTAGAGTTTGATCTGTTCCAGCTCCTCTGAATTATTAAAATTCTGATCATTATACTGAAGTGTCCAACCCATAGAATTGGTCAAAATATAGATCTTTTGTAATTCGCTGATCAATCTGTTTTCAGCATTAGATTTCAATGAAGATGCTTCTACCTTTTCCCGAATAGATTTTTCTATACGGCCTTTTATTTTATTATGGTCTTCGGCATCAAACTGGTTTAAATAATCCTGGGTAACATCATAATATTTTATCTCGGGGTTTATCGTAATTTCCTCTTTAGGAATAGAGGTAATGCGTACAATTTTATTTTCCTCATCAATTTCTGTCTCCAGTTTACTTAGATCGTAAGCCACCGTCGCCGTAGCATTCACAATAATAAGCGCTTTCTTTCTTGCCGAAAAAATATCGAGGTAAAACTTCTTTGAATTTTTATAAGAATATACCTGAGAAAAAGTGCCTTCGGTAACAACGAGTTTACCCACATTTTTTATTTGCTGTTGTAACAAAGCAGTACTTTCTTCTAACTCATCGCGTTGATTGCTTCTATTTTCGCAATAACGCAGACCAAAAACAATCAGTATTACCAAAAAGGCTCCAATAAGAAAATTTCTCATTTATCAAATTTTTCTAAAGGTACAAAGAATGGAAATTTCGGGATTTTTGAAGAAAAACATAACCGCTTTAAAATACTTATGGACGGCCCCACCCGTCCATAAGTTTTTTAAAATTTCTAAAATCTACCCCAACAAATTTTAGAAAACGAATTAAGACACTTATCAAAAATCAAGACCTTTCAGCCTTTCGTTTTCAATGAGTTATATCTCGAATTCTAAAATAAAAGTACAAAATATTTCTATACCAAGTCAAATAAAATAATTTATTAAAGATTTTTTTACCGAAATTTAACTTAGAACTTTAAGTGAGGATAGCGCTCTTTAAGTGCCGAAATTTGAGATTTCAGATTCTCTAAAAAGTGGGAATGTGCTTTAGAATTAGGATGAAACGGACGATGCGCTAATCCTTTCTGAATGTTTTCCACCTCCTTGAAAATCGAGAAAGAAGTCTCTGAAAACCAGGCCAGTTTAAAACGATTCCAAATATAATCTATGGCTATTGCAGAAGGATGCAACATATCTTCGGCATAAAACCGATAATCACGAAGTTCATCCATCATCAATTCGTAAGACGGGAAATAATGACATTTATCGTTTTCCCCACATACCTGATGAACCGCACTTATTAAATGAGATTTACTGCGTTGATTCTCTACAAACCCGTCCTTAATATGCCGAACCGGGGAAACGGTAAAGATCACTTCCAGCTTAGGATTTATTTGGCCTAAATTCTCTAAGACCAGTTTTAGAGCTCGCTGAATTTCTCCTGTAGATTGCAATTCCTTCCGGAAATATTTCTGGGGAACTTTATGGCAATTTGCTACGCTCTGTAAGCTCTCCAGGTGATAATAACTCCAGGCTGTGCCTAAGGTGATCACAACGTGAGAAGCTTGCTTGAGAAATTTACGAGTATTTTCTAAAGCTTCATTAAGATCTTTCAGTAAAACCTCAGCTTTAGAATTGCTTAAAGAAGAATGTGCATCATAACAATGCCAACGCTCCTGGTGCTGAAAAATATCCTTTTCGGTATATAGCCTATCTTCATTAAGCCGCTTAAAAAACTTTGCGATTGCCAAAGGATGGAATAAAATACCGAAAGGATTCTGCAAATTTTGCAGTTTATAGAAATCCAATTTTTTACCGATATTCTCTACAAAACAGGAACCAATAAGAAAAACCTTAGAGTCGTAATCTATCTTAGGCTCAGCTTCTTTTATAGGTATTTTGGTCCTGAATTCCATAGAATTATATATAAGCTATCTAAAAAGTTTTTAAAACCCTCAACTTGAATTTATTTCATAGCCTGTCCCGATTTTTTATCGGGGATCCAACGTACTGGTAATCAAAAAAAACACATTGGAAGTTGAAACAAGTTCAGCTTGACGAAAATAGACTTTTCAGACAGCCTCTTGCTTTACTTTAAATAAGCCTGTGCTTCCTGCAAAGCCTCATTAATTCCTTCCGGTTTTTTACCTCCGGCAGTTGCAAAAAACGGCTGACCACCGCCACCGCCCTGGATATATTGGCCCAGGTCTTTTACTATTTTCCCGGCGTGCAAGTCTTTTTCTTTTGCCAGGTCTTTAGAAATATAGCAACTTAAAAGCGCTTTCCCATTTTGCTCGGTCCCGAATAATAAAAATAAATTTTCAAATTCATCACCTAACTGAAAAGCAAGGTCTTTTATGCCGCCGGCATCAAGATCTACTTTCTTCGCAAGGAAATTCACGCCGTTTATTTCATAAATTTCAGACTTTAATTCGGTTTTCAGGTTTTTTGCTTTATCCTTTAGTAAAGCTTCAACCTGCTTTTTCAAAGCTGCATTTTCATCCTGCAAAGTATTCACCGCTTTTAGGGGATCTTTGACGTTTTTCAATTCGGCCTTTATCTGCTCCAACACCTCATCCTGGTTAGCAAAATATCCTTTTACAGCTTCTCCGGTAATTGCTTCAATCCTTCTAATTCCGGAAGCAACAGCACCTTCCGAAGTAATTTTAAAATGCCATATTTCTGAAGTATTCCTTACGTGGATCCCACCACAAAGCTCCATGGATTCTCCAAACCGAATAGCACGAACAGCATCTCCATACTTTTCA
>DATFJA010000200.1:0-3017 GCA_035269545.1 Salegentibacter sp. | reverse complement strand
TGTGAAGATTTGCTTTTGTAAGATTTCTCAATCATCCTGGCATAATCTTCCTTAAGCTGCTCCAATTCTTCCCTAAGCCTGGAAATTTTATTGGTATTTGCGCTTATTTGATTGGTTAGAAGATTCGCTTGCTGGTTGGTTACTTTTATTAAATTCTCTGTACTTCTTATTTGTTGATCCAAGTCTTCTACCTGACTTGAAACCGAACGCTCCTTTTGTTTATTACTGCTTCTTAGCTCATTTATTCTACGGATCTCATTCCGAAGTTCCACCCGTTTTTTCTCGAGGCTTTCTCGAGTTGTTTGAGCCGACAAATTTCCCGCAGAAAGCAGCAAGAATATAAAACAGCATAATAATCCAGAAAACTTCTTAATCTTCATTATAAACTAATTTCTTCATAACCTGATGGGATATCAAATGGGAAACTTAGATCTCCCCTGTCAAATTCCAGTGAGCGGTAAGTAAGTTCTATTTTTGTGCTGCTTCCGGCCTCATTGGCAATAATACTTATTTCTTCCGGAAAAATCCTTCCTTCCACTTCCTGGTAATCAGAATAAGTTACGGTCACACTTTTATTTTCTTCTGTTTGTGCCAGCTGCTGGGCAGAGGTTTTGAAGTTTTTAGGATTCAAAAGGAACATTTTTCTTATTAATCCACCATTTGAAGGCATAAATTGAAAGCCTTTTGCGGTTTGGGAAAATTCAAACTCCTCTTCCCTAAGATCATAAATTGCCTGACCTATGAGTAAATTCTGAAGTTTTTGAAAATCTAAAGGAGTGCCTAAAAGATCACTCAGCAGCCGAAAATCTCCATCAAAATAAGTTTGACTCACCTTTTCGTAATAACTTACCCGAGAAGGCGTGATATACGCTTTAGCAACTGGAAATCCTAATACCGAAGCACTCATCCAAATCGCTTTATCTTTTTCCATTCTAAAACTGAGATTAACCGATTGCGTACGATCTTCATTTTGATATACCGTTTTCAACTTGCCTGTAAGCGTAGTAAAGCTGGTTTCAGAATTATAATGACTTTCTATAATGTTTGCGGCTTCAGCATTTTTAGTAGCAATTCCTTTTACTCCCTTCCGGCTTCCGCAGGAAACAATAAAAAGGCTTAATAACACTACTCCTAAAATCTTTCTATACATCTATTCTATTTCTTTTATTAAAGCTTCGACCTTACGCGAGTATTCAGCCGATTTCTCTTCTTCTCCCAATTCTTTATAGGCTATTTTTAACTGTGTGTAAAAATCAATTTCCATCCTTGGGTTATCAATCAAATAATCCAGGCCAAATGTAAGTATTTCTATAGCTTCAGTATACTCTTCCAGTTGGTTTAGTGCAATCCCCTGTAATAAAAATAAAACAGGCTGCGCCGGAAACACCTCTAACATTTCCTTACTCAAATCCCGGGCCTCTTTATACTTTTCTAACTCTAATTGAAGAAAAATAGTATTTTTTACTAGCTGAAAATCATCAGTATTTTCTGCCAAACCGGCCTTAAAGAAACTTAAGGCATCTTCAAGTTCACCACGCTTCATATAATATTTACCTAATTGGCTGTAGAGTTTTGGGGCATTTTCACGCTCGCTAAGCATTTTGCTAACCTGCATTAGATCTTCCTCATATTCGGGATTATTATCTACAAAAATCAGGAAATCATTAAGCACTTTAAATTTTGATTCGGCATCTATTTCTTCGCTTTCAAAAACAATTTTCATTGAATTAACAGCCTCTTCCGGTTCTTCTCTTTCCAGGTGAAATTTATATAATGCCAGGTGCACTAAGGTAGATCCCGGATTGGCTTCCAACAGCTGCAAAGCGGCATCATAAGCTTGTTCCTCATCTCCCATATCGCTATAGATATAAATAAGATTAAGGTAATTCTGTTCGTTTTCAGGATTATTAGCAATTCCCTGTTCCAGGTTCTCTATTTGTGCGGCGGTGTCGCCGGTTCTGGCGTAGATTTGCCGGCGCAATTTATTTCGGTAAGTACTGGGCCCTTCCTGCTCGTCCAGTTCATCTATAGTTTGAAGGGCTTCTTCAAATTGCCGATTTAAAAGGTAAATATTAGCAAGCTTTTCTTTATAATCTTCGTCAAAACTCAGTAATTTCAATAGGGTTTCAACGGCATTATCATATTGCTTTGCGCGGGTGTAGGTTTTGTAAAGTTGATCGAGGACATCTTCCCTTTTAGGCGCTAATTGATGGGCTTTTTCAAGATTTGCAATCGCCCTGTCATAATTCTCTAATTCATTGTAATTTCTGGCCATTTCAAAATACACCACCGGATTATCTGGTTCCATTTTTTGGCATTCTTCTAATGCAAGTATGGCTTTTTCGTAATTCTCAATGCCTTTTTGTTTTAAGGCCTCAAAGAATTGCTCCTGAAATTCGTCGGTTACATTCCCAAGATCATCCTGATTTACATCTTTAAGCACCACCTCTTTTTTCTGGGCAAAACTTACCTGGAATGAAAACAAGGCTCCTGAAAGCATAGCAATAATGAAGAAGTACTTTTTCATAAATAATTTTCAGGATAAAATTGAAATAAAGAGGTTGTTTGAAAAATTTTAAGGTCGTCATCCTGAATTTATTTCAGAGCCTGCCCCGATTTTTCATCGGGGATCTAACTTATTGTTCGTCAAAACATGTTAGAAGCTGAAACCAGTTCAGCTTGACGAAACCCGATTTTTCAAACAACCTCTTGAATAAGCTTATTCTAAAGTTGAATAATCGCCAATACTAATTTGGGTAAAGTTGCCATCAAATTTCGCAAAATTACCGATCATCGCGTAATCCAGTTTTGCATTTCTCACTTCAGCAAAAGTTTGAATTAAGCTATTCTTCACTTCAGCATCAGTAATTTTAGTTCCGTCGCCAACTGAAACATTAGGACCAATTTTAGCATTTACCAGCTCTACATTTTCACCAATATAACAAGGTTCAGTAATTTCAGAATTAGTGATCTTCACAGAATCTGAAATCAGTTTTTCACCATCCTGGTGCAGGAAA
>DATFJA010000199.1:0-13587 GCA_035269545.1 Salegentibacter sp. | reverse complement strand
TATAGAGCTGGATGAAGTAGTGCGGCAGGCTGAAGAAAGCGATATTTTATTAAATGCTACGAAAATAAGGCAAAGCCTTCAAGATGGTTTTTATGATAGTTTCCAGTTTGAACTTACCCCAAAAGCAGATGTGGTTAGATTACAGGATGGTTACGAGATAATGAATGCTATTGAGGAATGCTACAATGAATTAGGGAATGAAGAAACCAGTTTTATAGTAAGATCTAATAAAAGGGCAAATTTGTATAACCAACAAATAAGATCCCGAATTTTGTTCCAGGAGGAAGAAATTTCAGCCGGAGATTATCTTATGGTGGTTAAGAATAATTATTTCTGGATAAAACCTACTTCTGAAGCAGGATTTATAGCAAACGGGGATATTGTAAAAGTTCTGGAAATTTTTGGTATAAAAGAACTGTATGGCTTCCGTTTTGCCGAAGTACAGGTGCAAATGGTAGATTATCCTAAAATGCGTCCTTTTGAGACCGTAGTAATGTTAGATACACTTACCAGTAATACACCTTCACTATCTTATGAAGAATCAAACCAATTGTACCAGGAGGTAATGAAAGATTACGAAGACGAAACTTCTAAATACAAGAAATTTATGAAGGTGAAGAACAATAAGTTTTTCAATGCCTTACAAATCAAGTTTTCTTATGCGATGACCTGCCATAAATCCCAGGGTGGGCAATGGAATACGGTTTTTATTGAACAACCGTACCTGCCAGAAGGCGTTGGAAAAGAATATTTAAGATGGCTTTATACTGCTATAACCAGGGCAACCGATAAACTTTATCTTATAGGGTTTAAGGATGATTTTTTCGTGAATAAATAATTTTAGCCTTACGCAAAATCGAATATTAAAACCTAAATTTAACCTCTAAAACTTGAATTTTGAAGAATACTCCGCTTAAAATAATTGCAATGATTCCAGCCCGTTACGAGGCTTCTCGATTTCCCGGGAAACTTTTAAAAGACCTTAACGGCAAAACGGTAATTACCAGAACTTACGAAGCTGCTAAAAACACCGGACTTTTTGAGGAAGTTTATGTGGTTACCGATAGTGATAAAATTTTTGCGGAAATAAATAAAAATGGCGGTAAGGCTATAAAAAGTAATAAGGAACACGAGTGTGGTAGCGATAGAATCGCTGAAGCTGTACAGGATATGGACGTGGATATCGTTGTAAATGTGCAGGGAGACGAGCCATTTATAGATAAGGATAGTTTGGCAAAATTATTAGTTGTTTTCAGGGAAGATGATGCTTCTGCAATAGATCTGGCCTCGTTAAAAACTGCTTTGTCAGAAAGTGATGATATTACCAATTCAAACAACGTAAAGGTTATTACCAATAAAAACGATTTTGCGATGTATTTTTCAAGATTCCCCATTCCTTATCCTAGAAATACAGACGCCCAGGTAACTTATTTTAAGCATCTTGGCATTTACGCTTTTAGAAAACAAGCGCTTATTGATTTTTATAATTTACCCATGCTTTCTTTGGAATCTGCTGAAAAGATTGAGGCGATTCGTTTCCTGGAATACGGGAAAAATATCAAGATGGTAGAAACTCAAATGCAAACCATTGGTATAGATACTCCCGAAGATTTGGATAAAGCCAGGGAAATCTGGAAAGATTAACTCACTGCTTCTTTATAAACCTTCAGAGCCCGTTCTCGGGCTTCTTTATGATCTACCATTTTCTCTGGATATTCATCGGTGCTAAATTCCTCTACCCATTCTTTGATGTATTTTTTATCCTTATCAAATTTATCAATTTGTGTAGTTGGGTTAAAAATTCTAAAATATGGAGCCGCATCAACACCGCTTCCGGCTACCCACTGCCAGTTTCCAACATTAGAAGACATTTCATAATCGAGGAGTTTTTCGGCAAAATATGCTTCTCCCCACCGCCAGTCAATCAGTAAATGTTTACATAGAAAACTTCCTACCAACATTCTCACGCGATTATGCATAAAGCCAGATTCATTTAATTGCCGCATCCCAGCGTCAACCAATGGATAGCCAGTGTTTCCGGTTTTCCATTTTTCAAACTCCTCTTCATTATTACGCCATTCAATGCGATCGTATTTCTTTTTAAACGATTCAGTGACAGTGTCGGGATTATGATATAAAACCTGCATAAAAAATTCCCGCCAAATCAATTCATCAAGAAAAGTTTTATTGTTTTCGGCATTAGCCTTTTTAACCATTTTTCTAACACTAACAGTTCCAAACCTAAGATGGGCTCCTAATCGCGAGGTAGCATCTTTTGCCGGAATATTCCTGGTGTTTTCGTATTGCTGAATTAAAGTTGGGGTGACGTCGTATTCCGGCACTTTAATCTGTGAAGTTTTAAAACCAATGTCACTCAAGCTTAAATTTGGTAACCTGGTATTTTGAACAAGATTTTCCAGGTATTGGCTGGTGTAATGAATTTTAAGATCAAGGGATTTAAAATGATCTTTCCAGACTTTCATGTAAGGCGTATACACCACATAGGGATCGCCATCTTTCTTTACCACTTCATCTTTTTCGAAAATAACCTGATCCTTAAAAGTGTGGAATTCAATATTGTTTTCGGAAAGTAATTCGGCTATTTCTTTGTCCCTTTTGGTTGCGTAAGGTTCGTAATCGTGATTTGTGAATACTTCAGCGATTTGATATTCTTCTATTAAATCCTGAAAAACTTCTTTTGGTTTCCCATGATACATCGCGATAGAACTGCTATAATCATCCTGAAGTTCTTTTCGCATTTGCTGAAGCTGCTCGTGTATAAAGTTTACACGAGCATCTTTTTCTGGTAACTTATCTAATATTTCTGTATCAAAGATAAAAATTGGTAAAACCGGTTTATCAGTTTTTAAAGCTTCGAGAAAACCAACATTATCATCTAATCTCAAATCACGTCTAAACCAAAAAATATTCACTTCTTTACTCATTTACGAAATATTTAAAGTAGAAAGTCCGCCGTCAACTCCAATAATTTGTCCGGTAATCCAACTGTTTTCCTCGCTTAATAAAAAGGTAGCTGCATTCGCAATGTCTTTGGCGTTTCCAACTCTTTTTAGAGGATGTCTTTCACTCATCTTCTCTTTCTTAGAGTCATTAGACAGTAATTTTTCAGCAAGTGGAGTATCGGTTAAAGATGGAGCGATCACATTTACGCGAAGAGTAGGAGCGTACTCAGCTGCGAGAGATTTGGCAAAACCTTCTATAGCGCCTTTTGCTGCCGCAACGCTGGTATGAAATGGCATTCCAACTTTAACAGCCACGGTACTAAAAAATACCAAACTTGCATGATCGGCTTTTTTTAATTTAGGCATTACTCCATGGATTACTTTTACCAAACTTAAAAAATTTAGATTCATTTCTGCTTCAAAATCTTTATGTTTTAGCATTTTAAAAGGTTTTAAGTTTATACTGCCGGGGCAATAAACCAATCCATTTAATTCATCAGGCAATTCGAGCTCCTCAATATTATCGTTTAGAACATCAAATTCTAGATGTTGAATATCATCATTTAATTCGCCTTTATTTCTCGATGCAACAATTACATTATTTTCTTTGACTAATTGATTGGCAATTTCAAGTCCGATTCCGGTTGAGCCGCCGATAAGTAAAATATTCTTTTTCATTTTTGATTTATTTAGTTTAGTATATCTTGTTTCAATGTTGCGTTTTGAGCTTTTGGTTCCTTAAATTCTCCAAAAAGCTCAACAAGCTTTTTCTGCCTGTATTCAAAGATTTCTTTGAGCTTAGGAGCCACCAGGATAGGATGGGCTAATTGTCCTAAAATTCCCAATGGCAATTTGTAGTCTACAATATCTTCCATTTCCACGCCTCCCGGAATTTCTTTTAGAAAATGCTTATGATGCCATAGGGCATAGGGCCCAAAGCGTTGTTCATCTACAAAATATTCTTTGTTTTTTACATGAGTAATTTCGGTAACCCATTTTGTTTTGATTCCTGAAATAGGAGTAACAATATATTGAATGATCTGTCCTTCATACATTGGGCGATCGGCCCCGGAGATAATATTAAAACCCATATAATCTGGAGTGATTTCTTTTAAATTCCCCGGACTTGATAGGAATTCCCAGGCTTTTTCCAAACTTATGGGAAGCTTTTGAATTGTTCTTTTAGTGTAGATTTTCATTCTAATTGTATTTGAATGTAAAATTAAGGTGAGTTTTGTTTAAAATAAAATATTTATAGTTAAACAAAATATAAATGAAGTTAGGTTGGTTCTTAATTTATAAGCTATTTCTCGGTATATTTGATCAAACTAAAACAAACTAAAAATGAAAAAACTACTTCTATTTTTATTTACAGCTGGTATAATGAGTGCTTCTCAAGCCCAGGTAAAAGCTCCTCAAGCAAGCCCGTTTTCTAAAGTTGAACAAAAAGTTGGTCTTACCGATGTAACTTTAGAATATTCACGTCCCAGTATGAGAGGTCGTGAGATTTTTGGAAACCTAGTACCGTTTGGGGAAATATGGCGTACTGGAGCTAATGAGAATACAAAAATTACATTTAGTGATGACATTACAATTCAGGGAAAAGAATTAAAAGCCGGAACATATGCTATTTATACGATACCTAAGGAAGATGAGTGGGAAGTAATGTTCTACAATGATGCATCTAACTGGGGGAATCCTGCGGAATGGGATGAAGACAAGGTAAGCCTAAAAGCGACTGCTGAAGTGATGGAACTTCCATTTGAAATGGAAACTTTTACTATTTTGATAGACGACCTTAAAAATAATTCGGCTGCGCTTAATTTTCTATGGGCAAATACAGTTGCAAGTTTGAAGTTTGAAGTGCCTACCGAAGAAAAGACAATGGCTAGTATAGAAAAAACAATGAGTGGTCCCGGTGCCAATGATTATTTCGCTGCGGCAACTTATTATCACGATGCTGATAAAGATTTGGAACAGGCTTACGAATGGGTGAATAAAGCTCTTGAGATGGGGAATCCAAATGCATACTGGATCTTAAGAAGAAAATCACTTATCGCGGCAGATCTTGGGAAAAAGGAAGAAGCAATTGCAGCTGCTGAGAAATCTTTAGCCGAAGCTGAAAAAGCAGGAAACCAGGATTACGTGAAAATGAACAAAGACTCCCTAAAAGAATGGGGAGCTATGTAAATTGAGTTTTTAGCATAAGAAAAAGGCTGTTTGAACATATCTCATATCTTCATCCTGAATTTATTTCAGGATCTAACGTGTTAATAATTTCAAACATCTTAGAAGCTGAAATAAATTCAGCCTGACGAAAATATAGACTTTTTAAACAGCCTTTTCATTTTAAACCATTTTCAGGACTTATGCCTCACAACTGGCACAATTCACCATATTGGCTATAAATTCTTTAGAAACACTTTGGCTTCGTTGATAGTAAAGTGTTTTTACTCCCAGTTGCCAGGCTTCTATCATTAATTTATTTACTTCCCTAACCGGGAGATCAGAAGGAATATTCAAATTTAAACTTTGCGCCTGGTCAATATACTTTTGTCTCACCGAAGCTTGCTGAATAATTTCTAACTGACTTATCTCTTTAAAGGTTTTAAAAACCATTCGCTCCTCATCACTTAATTCTTTTAAATGCTGTACGCTTCCATGGTTCAACATAATGCTGCGCCAGGTTTCTTCGGTATCCAATCCTTTTTCCTGGAGTAATTCTTTTAAATATTTATTCTTCCGCATAAAATTTCCCTTTGCCAAACCAGCTTTATAGTAATTGCTGCTAAAAGGCTCAATACCCGGCGAGGCCTGGCCTAAAATTGCCGAGGAAGAAGTAGTGGGCGCAACGGCCATTAAGGTAGTATTTCTTAGTCCGTAATCTTTTAATACTTCTGGTTCGCCGTAGATATTGGCTAATTCTTTACTCGCTTTTGTAGCTTTTTCATTAATATCCTGGAAAATAGCATTGGTTAGACCTTTAGCTTTCAAGCCTTCAAAAGGAATTCTGTTCTTTTGAAGATAAGAGTGCCAACCCATAACGCCTAAGCCTAAAGCTCTATGCCTTTTTGCAAATTTATTGGCAGAAGCCAGGTAATGATTCCCTTCCGTTTTTGCAATGAACTCCTGTAAAACAGCATCGAGAAAATAGATGGCCAGTTTTACAGCTTCGGTATCTTTCCATTCGTCGTAAAGCTCTAGATTCATTGAAGAAAGGCAACAAATAAAAGACTCATCTTTCGTTGATGGCAGCGCAATTTCTGAACACAGGTTGCTGGAATGTATAGTGTAATTTTTATCTTTATATACTTGCGGTTTAAAACGGTTAATATTGTCTTTAAAGAAAATATAGGGTAAACCTTTTTGCTGCCTGCTTTCTATAACCTTGGCCCATATTTCTCGTTTCTCCCTATCGCCCTCTATCATTTCTTGCATCCAGTAATCGGGTACACTCACGCCATAAAATAGATTTTGAATAGGATTTCCGATATTCTTGATTTCAAGAAATTCTTTAATATCCGGATGGTCTATATCGAGATAAGCTGCGAAAGCTCCCCGGCGAACACCACCTTGAGAAATAGTATCCATAGCGGTATCAAAAAGCTTCATAAAGCTGGTAGCACCGCTACTTTTTCCGTTATCGGTAACTGCGCTCCCACGACCTCTTAATTCCCCGAAATAGCCTGAAGTACCGCCACCAATTTTGGTTTGCATAATAACCTCACCCAGTTTATGGGTAATACCTTCAATATTATCTGGTACATAGACATTAAAGCAAGATATGGGCAGACCACGTTCTGTGCCCATATTGGCCCAAATTGGCGAACTTAAACTCATCCAGCCACGTTCTATCATTTCTATAAATGCTTCTGCCAGTTCCGGTTTGTAGAGTCTCTTTGCTGCTGCATTTGCTACGCGCTCTATGGCAGATTTTGCGGTTTCCCCTTTTAATAAATAGCCGCGATTTAGTATTTGCTGGCTCTCCTCATTAAGCCACCATAATCTGTCTTGTTGTGTTTCTTTAAGTATTGTTTCTGGCATTTTGCTGGATTTTAAGTTGAATTATTGCTGCGGAAAACTCTTTAAAAAAGATCGTCGGCGGTGATGCTTTTATCGTGTTTGGTATAATCTACCGGGCGCTTGGCAAAAAAGTCATCTAAACTATTGGCGAAAACTTCTTCTTCAAACCATAACATTGTTTTATAATCATATTCCGAAACGAAGTAGAGCTTTTCTAGACCTATTTTTTCAAGACTATCATCTACACGATATTTCATAAAATTTAGCAGATCTTCTTTTTTGCATTGTTCCAGGGCCCCTTCAGCAAAGATCCAGTCCAGGATTTCAGATTCTACCTCCATAGAATGCGCTATAATTTCCCTAATTTGAGTTTTGGTTTCCTCGTTGAAGAATTCAGGAAATTCATTTTTTATCTGGTTTACGATATAAATCCCGGCATTAGCGTGAATTTGTTCATCTACCGAAGTCCAGGCAATTATATTGCTCACATTTTTCATCACCCCCTTAAAGCGGCTAAACGAAAGAATAATCGCAAACTGACTAAAGAGAGATACGTTTTCAATTAAAATGGAAAAAAGTATAAGCGAGAACACGTATTTCTTTTCATCTGAAGATTTTGTGTTGGCTAAAGCTTCAGAAAGATAAGCCACTCTTTTTTTGATAACCGGAGTTTCAATTAACTTTTCAAACTCGTTATTATAGCCCAGCACTTCAAGCAAGCGTGAATAGGCTTCAGAATGCCTGAATTCGCATTCGGCAAAAGTACTACCTAAACCGTTAAATTCCGGTTTCGGAAGGTGTTGATATAGGTCTCCCCAAAATGATTTTACAGCTACTTCAATTTGTGCGATCGCAAGCAAACTCTTTTTAATAACCTGTTTTTCATTTTCACTAAGGTGAGAATGGAAATCCTGCACATCAGCAGTGAAATCCACTTCGGAATGTACCCAGAATGAACGGTTGATTGCCTCGGTAAACTGAAGGATTTCGGGATATTCGAAAGGTTTGTAATTGACCCTTTTTTCAAAAATACTCATATCACTTTTGTTTTAGTTTTAAAATCAAAAGCATAAAAGCAAATAGGTGTCTATGGAAAAGAGATGCTGTGGGAACCACAAAATTACTGTCCTGGACATTTACTTTTTATGCGAAAGCAAAAGTCAGCCCGGCTGGGAAGGTGATCTGGCTTGTAGATAAATCTACTTTACAGTTGCGCAACAGCTCATGATTTTCACATGATTCCCCTTGTTTATTACAAAACGTAATACCCTCCGGTATGATTTTACAATAGTAAAGTTATAAGGAATTGGCTGTGTTTTTATATAAACCAAAGTGAGTTATAAACATAGTTTTTCACAATTTGGATTATAAAGACTTCATGACCTCAATTGGCTGGGGCATAGTTTTTAATCAATTTCGACCCAGTGCTTGCTAATGGACCGAAAAGAAAATAAAAATGAAACTTTTTTACATGCAAAATACCAAAGATGCATATTTCCTTAAGGCTGAAATTCCTCTAAACCTCTTAGGATTATCTTTTGGTAGAAAATTTAATTTTCGTTCAGGAAAGATTCAGATGAAATATCCTGGGAGGAGAATTCTAAAAAATTAGCATCTAAAAAAGGAAACCTCTATTTAAATAAATAGTTGAAAGATCATCGAAAATTTGTTGAACATTATTAGTTTTCTCCAATAGAAATTTAAAGCCTTATTGACTTAGTAGTTTTGGATGTATTTCAAAATAATCATTTCTATAAAACTTCAAAAGGCACAATATTAACGAGATTTTAAATGTTTGGTTTCCTTAGGTTTTTATAAATTGCAGGAGAGATATTTTATATTTTTCATTATTAACCCACTTAACCATCAACATATTCAATTAAGTTATGAGTAATTATCATATTAAGAATCTAGAGGAGTATTTTCAAGTGTATAGGAAATCGGTAAGAGAGCCTGAAAATTTCTGGGAAGAAGTAGCCGAAGAACATTTTACCTGGCGAAAAAAATGGGATAATGTATTAAGCTGGGATTTTGATGAGCCCGAGGTAAAATGGTTTGAAAATGCAAAGCTAAATATTACCGAGAATTGTATTGATCGCTATCTCTTTACCAATGCTGAGAAAACGGCTATTATTTGGGAACCAAACGATCCTAAAGAAGAGGCCCAACATATCTCTTATGGAGAACTTCATAAGAAAGTTAATAAATTTGCAAACGTTTTAAAATCTAAAGGAATTAAAAAAGGTGATAGGGTTTGTATTTACCTACCTATGATTCCTGAACTTGCCGCGGCGATGCTTGCTTGCGCCAGGATTGGCGCTATACATTCTGTAGTTTTCGCCGGTTTTTCTTCTAAAGCACTTGCAACCAGAACCAATGATGCCGATTGTAAGATGCTAATAACTTCTGACGGATCTTACCGCGGAAATAAAACCATAGATCTAAAAAGTATTGTAGATAAAGCCCTGGAAGAATGTCCGGGAGTTGAAAGCGTTTTAGTGGCGAAGCGTCTTGGATCTGAAATTGAAATGAAAGAAGGGCGTGACGAATGGTTACAACCTTTATTAGATGAAGCTTCAGATGAGTGTGAAGCCGAAACTATGGATGCTGAAGATCCTTTGTTTATTCTCTATACTTCCGGTTCTACGGGCAAACCAAAAGGGATGCTCCATACTACTGCAGGTTATATGGTTTACACGGCCTATACTTTTAAGAATATTTTTCAATATAAAGAGGGAGACGTGTATTGGTGTACGGCTGATATAGGCTGGATAACCGGTCACTCCTATATTTTGTACGGTCCATTAGCAAACGGTGCAACTACCGTAATGTTCGAAGGTGTACCCTCGTATCCAGATGCCGGAAGATTTTGGGAGGTGGTAGAAAAACATAAAGTAAACCAGTTCTATACCGCACCTACAGCAATTAGATCTTTGGCTAAAAGAAATATTGAGTTTGTGGAAAGTCATGACCTATCTTCTTTAAAAGTCCTGGGAACCGTTGGAGAACCTATAAATGAGGAAGCCTGGCACTGGTATAATGATAATGTAGGTCAAAATAAAAGTCCTATAGTAGATACCTGGTGGCAAACCGAGACAGGCGGAATTATGATATCCCCAATTCCGTACGTTACTCCTGTAAAACCAACATATGCAACTCTACCATTTCCAGGGATACAACCAGCTTTAATGGATGAAAACGGGAAAGAATTAAAAGGAAACCAGGTGGATGGTCGTTTATGTATAAAATATCCATGGCCTTCTATTGCCAGAACGGTTTGGCGCGATCACGAGCGTTATAAAAACACCTATTTCTCTACTTTCAAAAACATGTATTTTACCGGCGATGGTGCCCTTAGAGATGAAGTTGGTTATTACCGAATTACCGGTAGGGTAGACGATGTAATTATAGTATCTGGTCACAATCTAGGAACTGCGCCAATTGAAGACGCTATAGATGAACACCCAGCAGTAGCGGAATCTGCAGTAGTTGGATTCCCACATGAGGTAAAAGGAAATGCGCTTTATGCATTTGTAATTTTAAAAGAAGTAGGAGAGTCCAGAAATCAGGATAACCTAAGGAAAGAGATCAATCAACAAATTAAGGATAAGGTTGGGCCGATAGCAAAACCTGAGAAAATTCAGTTCGTTAGTGGACTGCCAAAAACACGAAGCGGAAAAATTATGCGTAGAATCTTACGTAAGATAGCTTCAAAACAAACAGAAAATCTTGGTGACACTTCAACTTTACTAAATCCTGAAGTAGTGGAAAAAATTATGAAGGAAGCTTTCTAAAATACCTTTTTTTGAAAAAACCAGCCCTCACCGGTTTCAAAAATCGGTGAGGGTTTTATATAATAAGAGCCGGTTTAATTAATTTTGCTGAAGAAAAAAATGTGACATAAGCCGAATTAATTTTTAAATTAAATTCTAAATAATTTTTTCAAGTTCAGTTTTCTATCGGCGTTTAGCTTTCCCAGAATGGTTAGAAAAGCCATTGCAGTAATAAAAGCATCTCCAGCTGCCGTGTGACGGTCTTTTATGTCTATGTTATAAGTCTCGGCGATTTCGTCTAAAGAATAACTTTTTTCTCGATTGATAAGATTCGAGATAATTCTAGTTTCACGGTATAAATTAACGGTGTCTAAAACTTTATTTTTCAGTTTTGGTAGTCCCATTCTGGATAGAGCTTGGTTAATCATACCAATATCAAAGCCGGCATGATGGGCCACCAGAACCGAGTTCCCAACATATTTTAAAAATGCTTTGACCGCCTCTTCTTCCGTAAGGGTTTCTATTCGCTCATTCTGAATAATCCCGTGTATTTTCACGGTTTTAGGGTTAAAAGTTTCCTGGGAAATATATTCTTCGAATCCGTCAGCAACGTCTATAGATTTGCCCTTAACAGCGATTGCACCAATAGAGAGCATACGGTCTTTTTTAAGATCAAATCCGGTGGTTTCTGTATCCAAAACCACAAATCGATTATCAGCAATTTCTACCGGAAGCTTTTCCTGAAATTTAGCTTCGTAATCTTTCCAGAATTGTGGAAGATCTTTCGATTTATTTTTGAAAAATTTTAGCATTAGGTATAAGGTGTTACTTCAAATCGAAATTTTATTAATTCCTGCACCTGCCTAATACTTTTAAAACAGCGTTTTAGTTTTATCTTTTCTTCTTTTCCAAGATTCTCGAGATCAATAAACCTTCCACTATTTCTATTCTCCAATCCGTGTTTGGTTCTGAATTTCAATAAGACCTTAGACGCATAAGCGCAGGCCAGGAACAGTTCTTTATTATTTGGCTCCAATTGAGCCAGTTTTTCATAGCGCTCTGCAGTATTGCTAATGTTTTTTACCTGGTGATACAATATTAGTAGCCTGGCAGCATCGGTTATTGGTGTAATACCACGTTTTTTGATGTCAAAAAAATCTTTATCCTCTCCATCCTGTTCTACTAAAAATTGTCTGAAAAAGCCCAAAGGAGAAGGGTTTCTTAAAGTTGTAGCACCCATTACGGCATAAAACTTTCTATTATCTTTTGTCAGGCTGAAAATATGATTAGCGAGCTCGTTGGACAATTTTATGTTACCGTAAGAAATATCAAAATCGAAGAAAATAGAACAGAGCAAAATTTCATCATTTCCGGGATCTATAATCCAATGGCTAAATTGGTTCTTCCATTCACTTAAACTCAGGCAATACTTAGAATTTTTTGCCATCATTTCAGCGGGGCAATATTCAAACCCAATTATATTGAGTCGCTTGTTAACCTTTCTGGCTAATTCAAGGAAATAGGCTCGGGTTTCTTCCAATTTTTCATCAGGTATATCTTCAAAAATAAGCGCGTTGTCCTGGTCTGTTTGTAAGAGTTGTTCTTTACGTCCCTGGCTACCCAGAGAAATCCATGTAAAATCACAGGGTGGGGGAGAAGGCAGTTTTTTAATGCATCGTTCAATTATTCTTTTAATGGTGGCATCATTCAGCTCAAAGATAATTTTAGAAATATGATTAAGCGGAATATTTGAATCAATGAATCCCCTGAGTAATAAAGTGATTTTATGCCGAATTTTTTTTAATTCATTAGTGCTGCTGCTTCGCTGAATTGCTTTCATTAGAACTGAAGGATTATGACCTTCTGACACCATAATATCGTGTTCAGAGACAACTCCCAATACTTTTGTATTTGGTGTTCCGTCTTCGGTGATGCAAATATGATTAATATGATGCTTCATCATAGTAAGTTGCGCCTGCGCTATACTTAAACCCTGCGGATAACAGATTACCGGGGAAGCCATAATTTTTGAAATTGGGGTTTGAATGCTAAACGTACCCGTAGCCACCATATTTCTGAAGTCCTCATCGGTTACTATACCTTGCGGGATATTGTTTTCTACAACCAATACAGATCCTACTTTTTTACTGCTCATTAATTGAGCTGCAGTTTTTATGGTGGTTTCAGGAGAGGTCATTACCACCTTCCTGGTTACCGGTGCCGGCTGTAATTCAAATAAATTATTATTGGGTTTATATTGATTTTCTTCTGGTTCTTTTTCTGAAATTAATTTTCCTTTATGCGCCTCCGAATAAGGATTCCGGGTATTTGAAGCAAAACTCTGGATTAAGAAATTACCTACTTCTTTATTTTCTTCGGAAAGTGGCTTGAACTTCTTGATAGGAATTGCGTAAAGAACTGTTTCCTCATCGGCAACTGCGTTGATGAGGTAATTCTCTTTGGCAAATAATGGCCTGAGTCCAAAAATATCACCTTCATCGCATTTATCGATGGTTTCTCTTTTATCGTTATTGATACGCTCTAAGGAAATTGCACCTTTATTCACAACATAAAACCGTTTGTGTCCAATGTCGCCTTCGGCAAATAGCAATTTACCTTTTTCAAGGTACTTTACTTTTACTTGTTTCGAGATTGTTAGTAAGTCTTCTTTTTGAAGAAGGTTAAAAGGGGGATAATTTTTAAGGAAATCGGCTATTCGGGAAGCTATGGTATTCTTCATACCGCTAATTTAATCAAAATTGAAGACAGCTAATTTATTAGATTTTAAATATCAACTTCATAATCCTCGATCATATTTAAAATTACTT
>DATFJA010000198.1:0-5329 GCA_035269545.1 Salegentibacter sp. | reverse complement strand
TGATTTTGAAGCAAGCCTATGCCAACTCATAAACTCGATCCTACAAAATGGGTGGATAAGTATTCAGACTACCTGTTTAATTACGCAATTGTTAGGGTTAACGATCGCGAGGTAGCGAATGATTTAATTTCTGAAACCTTTCTTGCAGGTCTTAATTCTAAAGCAAATTTCGAAGGAAGAGCTACGGAACGCACTTGGCTCATTTCAATTTTAAAGCGAAAAATCATAGATTATTATCGAAAGATAAATTCTATAAAAGGCCAGGCAGAAGTACGCATCAATTATTCAGATTCAGAAAATAACGGCGATTGGATGGAGGAACAGGTAGCTGATACTTTTGATCGTACCGCCGAGGATGATATGGAAAACACCGAGTTGGGACTGGCAATTTTAGAATGCCTGGACCAAATAAACGAAAAACACGCCGCCATTTTTAAGATGAAAACCATTGATGAGGCTGATACTGAGGCGGTATGTAAAGAATTCAATATTAGTCCGTCTAACCTTTGGGTAATCATTCACAGGGCGCGCACCGCATTAGCCGAATGCCTTGAAAAAAACTGGTTCTAAGTTATGCCGAAAAGAAAATTTTTCATTTTTGACTGTTCAAAAGCAGAAAACTGCTGCGACAAAAGCCAGTATAACGAGGCTGGAACACGCGAAAAAATCTCAATGCTAATGCATTTGCTTTTATGCAAACCATGCCGCAATTACACTTCAAAAAACACCAAACTCACTCGTTTATTAAAAAAATCTAGTATTAAAACCTGTTCTGAAGAAGAAAAAAAAGCCTGGAAGAACAGAATAGAGAAAGAGATGGCTAAAGAAAAATCTTAGTCAGTAACCAAACCAAAAGCCAAAACACCGGAATTCCCTCTACCCAAAAAGCAGAATAATAACTTCCTTGATTTACCCGCGCATCTTTAATAAAATATGCCGATACTAATAAGGTTAAGCTCAAGGGAATTAAATTAACTACTGAAAAAGGTTTCAAAAATTCCAGAAACAGCATAATTCCCAATAATATATATCCGATTTTTTTGGTATTTACTATTCCAATTTGCTGAGGAATGGTGTTTAAATTCCCAGAATCGAACTTCAAATCTCTTATCTCAAAGGGAAGCGTTATAGCGATTACAAAGAAAAAACGCTGAAAGAACGTGATAATAATATTTTCTAAGGACACCTGATCTATCAAGGGTAAAATAACAGTCACCCCAGCCCAAACTATAGCAATAATAAAAATTTTAACACCGCCTATATTTCGAAGATTTTGCTTTTTTTCTCCTAATGGAATAGCATACAGCAAAGTAAAAATCCCTAAGATAGCTGCAATTAAAAGTATTTCTAATTCTTGCTGAAAAGCAAAATACAGCAAAACAAGGAAGCAAAAAAAGGAGAAAATCTGTATCAGTTTTAAGTTTCGGGCGAGGCTGGCGTGATGCAGTTTAGCAATGCCGGCATATTTTACAAAATTGTAGCCCGTTATCCCACCGAAAAAAATAAAAAATAGAAGGTTTTTATCAACTTCCATATTGAATTCCAAAAAGCTTATCACGCTTAAGGAAACTACGGCCAGGGCTACGTGCAGACTGCTATTTATATAAAAATCCAATATATCCTTAAAACGCTGCATCTTGCTAAAATAATCATTCTTCAAGCAACCTAAACTGATGCCATAAATCTTAACAAGTGTATAGGTCTAATCACTAAAAAATTACGTTAAAAATATGTACTTTTGCTGTACAAAACACAACTTTATTTTAATGAGAACAGATTCTTTTGCCCTACGCCATATTGGCCCCAGAGAAAGTAATCTCCAGGCTATGTTGGACACCATTGGTGTAGATTCGTTAGAACAGTTAATATACGAAACCATCCCCGACGATATTCGTTTGAAATCACCCTTGAACTTACCTTCTGCACTAAGCGAAAATCAATATGCCGAACATATTGGTAAACTAGCTGCAAAGAACAAGGTTTTTAAAACCTATATTGGACTTGGTTACCACCAGGGAATTTTACCGGCGGTGATCCAGCGAAATATCTTAGAAAATCCGGGTTGGTATACAGCTTATACCCCTTACCAGGCAGAAATCGCACAGGGAAGATTGGAAGCTTTATTGAATTTTCAAACTATGGTAAGCGATCTTACCGGGATGGAAATTGCAAATGCTTCACTTTTAGATGAATCTACCGCAGCGGCAGAAGCTATGGGACTTTTGTTTGCTGTTCGTGATCGTAAGCAAAAGAAAAACGAAGTAAATAAATTCTTTGTCTCTGAACAGGCTTTACCACAAACTATAGACCTTATGAAAACTCGTGCCAACTTTATGGGCATTGAGTTGGTTGTTGGCAATCACGAGGAATTTGATTTTAGCGATAAATTCTTTGGAGCATTAGTGCAATATCCCGGCAAATACGGACAAGTTTTTGATTATGCCGATTTTGTTTCAAAATGTAAAGATGCCGAGATAAAAGTAGCTGTAGCTGCAGATATTTTGAGTTTAGTTAAACTACAGGCACCGGGAGAACTTGGCGTAGATGTGGTTGTGGGAACCACCCAACGTTTTGGAATTCCATTAGGTTATGGTGGGCCGCACGCAGCTTATTTTGCTACGAAAGAAGAATACAAAAGAAATCTTCCCGGAAGAATTATTGGGGTAACCAAAGATCTTGACGGGAACCACGCTTTAAGAATGGCGCTCCAAACCCGCGAGCAACATATTAAACGTGACCGCGCAACTTCTAATATTTGTACCGCGCAGGTTCTACTGGCAGTAATGGCGGGAATGTATGCAGTTTACCACGGGCCTGATGGTCTAAAATATATTGCTGATACCGTTCATTTTTCTACAGTTACTTTAGCTGAAGAATTAGAAAAAATGGGGGTTAAGCAACTCAACTCAGCTTACTTTGACACGCTTCAGGTTAAAGCTGACGCCCAAAAAATTAAAGCCGAAGCTGAAAAGAACGAGATCAACTTTTATTATCCCGATGCCGAAACGGTTTGTATTTCTTTAAATGAAACTACAACCCAGGAAGACATCAATAATATCCTGAAGGTTTTCGCTACAGTTTCTGGTGAAAAACCTGCTGAAATTGAAAGCTTAAAAGAGGAATCAGCAATTCCTTCAGTATTACAGAGAAAAACTGAATTTTTAACGCATTCCGTTTTCCACCTTTATCATTCAGAAACTGAATTGATGCGTTATATCAAAAAACTGGAGCGTAAAGATCTTTCGCTAAACCAGTCTATGATTTCTCTTGGAAGTTGCACCATGAAGTTAAACGCTGCATCAGAAATGCTTCCTTTAAGCAATCCGCAATGGGGCAATATTCACCCATTTGTACCGGTAGAACAAGCTGAAGGTTACCAGATCGTACTAAAAAGACTGGAAGACCGATTAACAGAAATCACCGGATTTTCTGCAACCTCGCTTCAACCAAATTCTGGTGCGCAAGGAGAATATGCCGGCTTGATGACTATTAGAGCTTACCACGAATCTAAAGGTGAAGGTCATAGAAATATATGTTTGATCCCTTCTTCGGCTCACGGTACTAATCCGGCTTCTGCAGTAATGGCTGGAATGAAAGTGATAGTAACAAAAGCTTCAGAAAACGGAAATATAGATGTAGACGATCTTCGAGAAAAAGCAATAAAGCATAAAGACAACCTTGCCGCTTTAATGGTAACCTATCCATCTACCCACGGGGTTTTTGAATCGGCTATTAGGGAAATCACCCAAATTATTCACAATAATGGCGGGCAGGTTTATATGGATGGCGCAAACATGAATGCCCAGGTTGGCTTAACAAATCCCGGAGTTATTGGGGCCGATGTATGTCACTTAAACCTACATAAAACATTTGCTATTCCTCACGGAGGCGGTGGCCCAGGAGTTGGACCAATTTGCGTTGCAGAACAATTAAAACCTTTTTTACCCGGAAACCCGGTAATAAAGACCGGTGGACAAAATGCTATTGGTGCAATATCTTCAGCACCATGGGGTTCTTCTTTGGTTTGCCTTATTTCTTATGGTTACATAACCATGTTAGGAAGCAAAGGACTTCAAAAAGCCACGGAATATGCCATTCTTAATGCTAATTATGTAAAAGAGCGTTTAAACGAACATTATAAAACATTATATTCAGGAGAACGTGGTCGCGCAGCTCACGAGATGATCCTGGATTGTCGTCCATTTAAAGAAAATGGAATTGAAGTGGTAGACATCGCAAAGCGATTGATAGATTACGGCTTTCATGCACCAACTGTTTCCTTCCCTGTAGCAGGAACTATGATGATAGAACCTACCGAAAGTGAAAGCAAAGCAGAACTGGATAGATTTTGTGATGCATTAATTTCTATTAGGCAGGAAATTGAAGAGTTAGATAGCGAAGAAGATAATGTGCTTAAAAATGCTCCCCATACTATCACTATGCTAACTTCAGATGAATGGAAATTCTCTTATTCAAGAGAAAAAGCGGCTTACCCTTTAAATTATGTGTCAGAAAATAAATTCTGGCCAAGCGTAAGACGTGTAGACGAAGCATTTGGAGACAGAAACCTAATGTGCACCTGCCCTCCTATAGAGGAATATATGGAAGCATAAATTTTAAAGATGCCTGAAAATTTTCTTCGGAATTATTCCCGATATTATTTTCAGGCATTTTCAATTATGTGATTTTTATCACATTTCAGTTTATTTTTCCATTTTGTGCAAAGCTCACTATATTTGTAATTAGTACATTCGGAGTTTAACCTTAATTTAAAAGTCAGATGAATATTAAAATTACCGGCACAGGTAGTTATATCCCCAAAGTTATAACCGCAAATGCTGACTTTGACAATCACGAATTTTATAATCTTGACGGAACAGGCTTTCCGCAGGATAACAAGACCACAATTGCTAAGTTTAAGGCTATTACGGGAATTGAAGAACGCCGTTATTTGGAGGAAAATTTAAATACTTCCGACATGGCCGTAATTGCCGCACAAAAAGCTCTGGAAGATGCAGGAACAGATCCTGAAACTTTAGATTATATTATTGTAGCTCACAACTATGGCGATGTTAAACACGAAAGTATTCAGAGCGATACCGTACCAAGTATAGCCACCAGGGTTAAATATCATTTACGTATCAAAAACCCAAAATGCGTAGGTTATGATGTGCTTTTTGGATGTCCCGGCTGGATTGAAGGACTTATCCAGGCACAAGCGTTTATGAAAGCCGGAATGGCAAAAAAATGTCTGGTAATTGGTGCTGAAGCTTTATCTCGAGTGGTAGATAAACACGACCGTGATTCTATGATTTTTTCTGATGGCGCC
>DATFJA010000197.1:0-3324 GCA_035269545.1 Salegentibacter sp. | reverse complement strand
GTAGGCAGCGGTTCTCTTAAGCGCGCTGTTGTAACTGAATTCCTGGTGTTCCTTTAAACCTTTGAGCCTAACTGCCCGAGCTGCCTGGAAATATGGCGCTTTTTGAATTAGCTTTTCTAAAGCGGTGGTTTGTCCGGCAGTAATTCCGGCCGGTTGTTGCAGCAATTGTATGAATTCGGTTGCTTCCATAATTACCAATCGGTTAAAGCGGCATTAAAAATATCCTGGGTTAGCCGATCGTAAATTTCATTTACCGCAGTTTCCAGCGTGCCACCAACCAGTTGCGCATTAGCCGGATAATCATAATAAAAGGAGAATTTTCTTTCAAAATCTTTTTCCGGTTCCAGGGTATTGTAGTAGCGTACATTTACAGCAATTGTAAGTCGGTTTTGCGCGGCGGTATTGTCCGAGGTTGCGGTAATGGGCGCTACATAAAAATCGATAATCTCACCTTCAAAAATTAGATCGGCGTTCTCGTTAGCCAGGTTTAAACTGGTTTGGTTTTGAATAAGATCCTGTAACTGTAAGGTGAAAGTTCTATCTATTCCCGGTTCTACAATATCGGCCTGGTTTTGAAAGAAATTTACCTGAAAGGATTCAGCAGCACCGGTATCGGCTCCGGTAAAGGAGTAAATACCACACGATTGTGTGCATACGAGTAGCACAATAGATAAAAGAAAAGCAGCTTTTTTCATAAAATCGGGGACTAAAATTACAGGTTGTATTGTTTGATTTTTCTATAAAGTGTACGTTCACTTATGCCTAATTCTTCAGCAGCAGCTTTACGTTTTCCACCATGCCTTTCTAAAGACTTTTTAATAAGCTCTAATTCTTTATCCTGCAAAGAAAGGGTTTCTTCTTCCTGGATTTCTTCAGCAAAATAATATTTATCCTTTTCCCTATTGAGTTCAGATTTAGGACTGTTTTGTGGAATTTGAAGTACTTCCAGGTTTTCGTTGCTTAGAGCATCCAGTTCTTCAGCATCTACATCTTCACCCTCTTCATCGTCACCATAAATCTTTTGGATAAGACTTTCATTTTCATCCTGGACTTCCTGCGTGTTTCCGCTTTCCATTAGCTTTAGGGTGAGTTTCTTTAAATCTGTTAGATCGCTTTTCATATCAAAAAGCACCTTATAAAGAATTTCACGCTCGTTGCTAAAATCGCTTTCTTTCTTTTTATCGGAGATAACGGCGGGTAAATTACTGCCAATATCGGGTAAGTATTCTTTTAGACGTTCGGGGCCGATAATGCGTTCCTGTTCAAGAACCGAAATTTGTTCAGCGATATTTCTTAATTGTCTAATATTCCCGCCCCAACGGTATTTTTGTAATAAACTAACCGCATCATCCTGCAGTTTAATGGTGGGCATTTTATATTTCAATGCAAAATCTGATGCGAATTTTCTAAATAATAAATGAATATCATCCTTACGATCCCGTAATGGTGGCAGGTTGATTTCTACAGTGCTTAATCTATAATAAAGATCTTCGCGAAAGCGCTCTTTTTTAATAGATTCCTGCATATTGATATTGGTAGCCGCAATAATGCGAACATCAGATTTTTGTACCTTGGAAGAACCTACTTTTATAAACTCCCCGTTTTCCAAAACACGCAATAATCTAACTTGCGTTGGAAGCGGCAACTCTCCAACTTCATCTAAAAAAATGGTTCCGCCATCGGCAACTTCAAAATAACCGTTTCGGGTTTGAGTAGCGCCGGTAAAAGCTCCTTTTTCGTGACCAAATAGTTCCGAATCTATAGTTCCTTCTGGAATAGCACCACAGTTTACCGCAATGTATTTCCCATGTTTTCTATGCGAAAGCGAATGGATTATTTTAGGAATACTTTCTTTACCAACTCCACTTTCTCCGGTAACCAATACCGAAATATCTGTAGGCGCAACCTGGATCGCTTTTTCTATGGCGCGGTTAAGGCGTTGATCGTCGCCAATTATTCCAAACCGCTGTTTTACTGCCTGAATTGATTCCATATATAAATGCTGTTATTTCCTTGAGGGTAAAATTATACTTGTTTAGAAATAACTGTTCTTTTTAGTTGTTTTCACTATAGCCAACCGCTTCGCCAATTAACGTAGCACTGGTACAATCGTTTATTTTTACATTTACAAATTCCCCGACTTTATAATTTTCTTTCGGAAATACCGCCACGGTGTTTTGCGTGGTGCGGCCGCTCCAGTGTTCGCTGGATTTTTTGGATTCTCTTTCGATTAAAACCTCTACGGTATCGCCAAGGAATCTTTGTGTTCTAAAGTGGTTATGTTCCCTTTGAAGCTTTACTATTTCAGCCAATCTTCGTTGTTTAGTTTCTGCAGGTACATCATCTTCCAGTTTACGTGCAGCCATCGTGCCGGGCCTTTCAGAATAAGCATACATATAACCAAAGTCATACTTTACGTATTCCATTAATGATAAAGTGTCTTTATGATCATCTTCTGTTTCAGTTGGAAAACCAACTATCAAATCCTGGGAAATAGAGCATTCGGGCATTAATTCTCTTATATAGTCTATAAGTTTAAAATATTCTTCCCTTGTGTGTAGCCTGTTCATCTCTTTTAGGATCCTGTCGCTCCCGCTTTGAACCGGTAAATGAATATGCTTGCAAATGTTCGGGTACGCAGCCATCACTTCAATAACATCCAAGGTCATGTCCTGTGGATTTGAAGTCGAGAACCTAACCCGCATTTTTGGCTGTGCTTCTGCAACCAATCTCAAAAGCTGTGAGAAATTGGTAGCCGTAGCTTTCTGAATTTCAGACGCATTTTTAAAATCTTTTTTGAGTCCGCCACCATACCATAAATAACTATCAACGTTCTGACCCAAAAGCGTGATTTCTTTAAATCCTTTTTCCCAAAGTTCGTTTACTTCTTCTACGATACTTTGTGGATCGCGGCTTCGTTCTCTCCCCCGGGTAAATGGTACCACGCAAAAAGTACACATATTATCGCAACCACGGGTAATTGAAACAAATGCTGAAACTCCATTGGTTTGTAAGCGCACGGGAGAAATATCGCCATAAGTTTCTTCTTTAGAAAGAAGCACATTTATTGCATCCCGGCCCGCTTCAACCTCGTTTATAAGATTAGGAAGATCTTTATAGGCATCTGGCCCGACTACTAGATCTACTATTTTTTCTTCTTCCAGGAATTTTTCTTTTAAACGCTCCGCCATACAGCCTAAAACGCCTACCTTCATTCCCGGGTTTATTTTTTTTACTGCATTGTATTTTTCAAGTCTCTTACGAACGGTTTGTTCGGCTTTTTCTCTAATAGAGCAGGTGTTTACTAAAACAAGATCTGCTTCT
>DATFJA010000196.1:0-7058 GCA_035269545.1 Salegentibacter sp. | reverse complement strand
AATCTTTTGAAGATTATACTGAAGCTGAAATAAGAGCGATCTTGCAGTATAACCCGTATTCATTTTTACATATTTTGAATCCGGGGTATAAATTTCAGCACGAGATAACAGGCGGACAACGATTTCAAATGGTTAAAAATCGTTACCTGGAGTTCAAAGAAGAAAACTCTTTTATAAAAGATGAAAAACCAGCTTACTACCTTTATAAAATTGTAAGCCGGGAAAGTAGTTGTTGTGGGATTATCGCTGCGGCCAGTGCCCAGGACTATGAAGACAATCTTATTAAAAGGCACGAAGATACTATTGCTCATCGTGAAACAATGTTCAAAGATTATCTAAAAGTAGTAGGTTTTAATACCGAGCCGGTGTTGCTTACCTATCCAGATAATTCTAAGATTAATGAAGTAATTGACCAGGTTATGGAAACCCGGGCCGAATACGAATTTGCCACATCGAACCGGGAAATTCATTACCTGTGGAAGATTGATAAGGAAGATTTACTGGATCAAATTGAGAATGAGTTTGAGCAGATGCCTCATTTATATATCGCCGATGGCCACCATAGAAGCGCCTCGTCTTATTTGTTAGCCCAGGAGTCTAAGGCAGCCAATGAAAACCACACCGGGAAAGAAGCTTACAATTATTTTTTGAGTTACCTTATTTCAGAGAGCAATTTAAAAATTCACGAGTTTAGCAGGTTAATAACCGATTTAAACGGGCATACCAAGGAAGAATTCCTTATTCAGCTTGATGAATACTTCCGGATTGAAAATCATGGGATGGAAGTATACAAGCCGCTACAAAAGCATCATTTTAATATGTATTTAGACGGGGAATTTTATTCGCTCTATTTGCGAAAAACCAACTATGAGTTTGGTGATTCTTTAACTAGATTAGATCCTTATATTTTATATAAAAAAGTGCTTCAGCCAATTTTGGGAATTGAAGACCTTAGAAATGACAAGCGTATTTCTTATATTCACGGTAAAAATGATCTCATAGAAATTAAAACCCGTATAGACAAAGGGGAATTTGCTGTAGGTTTTGGAATGCTCCCGTTAAGCATAAAAGAAATTAAGGAAACTGCTGATGAAGGTTTAACAATGCCTCCAAAAAGTACCTATATTGAACCCAAACTATTAAGCGGATTAACTATTTACGAGTTTGAAATCAACTAAAAAATAAATTGCATGGATATTTCGGAAAATATTAGAAAATTTCAGGATGAATTACCTGAAGATGTCACCCTGGTGGCGATATCCAAAACAAAGCCTGTAGGCGACCTAATGGAAGCTTACGAAGCCGGGCAACGACATTTTGGGGAAAATAAGATCCAGGAGATGACCGAGAAATGGGAAAAACTCCCAAAAGATATTGAATGGCATATGGTAGGTCACGTACAGCGTAACAAGGTGAAATATATGGCGCCATACGTTTCCCTTATCCACGCAGTAGATAGTTTGAAATTATTGAAAGAAATCAATAAAGAAGCCGACAAAAATGGCCATTGTATAAATTGCCTGTTGCAAATTAAAATTGCCGAAGAAGACAGTAAGTTTGGAATTTCGGCAGAAAAAGCTAAAGAAATTTTAGATTCAGAAGAATTTAAAAAATTGGATAGTGTAAAGGTAAAAGGCCTAATGGGAATGGCTACTTTTACCGATGATGAGGCCCAGGTAAAAAAAGAATTCGAACATCTGAGATCGGTTTTTAAAGAATTCAAGGAACGATACTCAAATATGGAAATCCTTTCTATGGGAATGAGTGGCGATTATAAAATTGCTATAGATGCCGGAAGCAATATGGTGCGTATAGGAAGTGACATTTTTGGAGCTAGAGATTAATAAAATAAACAGGAGCATAATTTTTGTACGCAGTAGTAGACATAGAAACCACCGGTGGTAAGTATAATGAAGAAGGAATAACTGAAATTGCTATCTACAAATTTGATGGTCTTAAAGTAGTAGATCAGTTTATAAGTCTTGTAAATCCGGAAAAAGCTATTCAGCCGTTTGTAGTTAATCTTACAGGCATAAACAACGACATGCTTCGTAATGCACCAAAGTTCTACGAAGTTGCCAAACGTATTGTAGAAATTACCGAGGATTGTGTTCTGGTAGCTCATAACTCAAAATTCGATTATCGCATTCTTCGCACTGAATTTAAAAGATTGGGCTTCGATTTTGAAAGAAGATCGCTGTGTACTGTAGAGCTTTCTAAAAAACTAATTCCGGGCCAGGAATCTTATAGCTTAGGAAAATTGGTTAGAGCTTTGGGGATTCCTTTAAGTGACCGACATAGGGCTAGCGGAGATGCCCAGGCAACGGTAAAACTTTTTAAAATGTTACTTGCCAAAGATGTCGAAAAGAATATATTAAAAGATGCCGTAAAATTGGAACCTAAACGCCAGGTTGATACACGTTTGGTTTATATTTTAGAAGATCTACCAGGCATTACCGGCGTATATTATCTTCATAATGAAGGTGGGGATATTATTTATATCGGTAAAAGTAGAAATATTAAAAAACGCGTAACCCAGCATTTTACTAGCGAGCAACACAAGGCACGCCAAATACAAAAAGAAGTTTCCTCGGTAAGTTATGAAGCCACCGGTAACGAACTGGCCGCTTTATTAAAAGAAAACCAGGAAATAAAGCATAACAAACCCAAATACAATAAAGCTTTAAAAAAGAATATTTTTAGCCACGCGCTTTATCATTCTACAGATGAAAATGGGTATATCAATCTTTATATTGCCAGAGCGGGGAAAAAGAATAGCATCACCACCTTTTCTTCTTTAAAAAGAGCCAGGAATGTTTTAGAAACGTGGATAGATAAATATGAACTCTGTCATAGACTTTGCCACCTGGAAAAAGGATCTGGAAATTGCTTTAATTATACCATTAAAAAATGTAAGGGTGCCTGTATCAAGGAAGAATCGGCTGAAACTTATAATGAAAGAGTTAGAGAACTTATAGATCAGCATTCCTATAAAAATCAAAATATGTTGGTTATAGATCGAGGTCGTGAAGTAGATGAAAAAAGTGTTTTACTTGTTGAGGATGGGGAGTTCAAAGGTATTGGTTACTTTAATTTGAACCATCAAATTAACAATATAGACATTATTAGATCTATAATAACACCTATGAAAAACGACAGGGATTCACAGCATATTATTCAGAGTTATTTGCGCCGTAATTCCAGATTAAAAATTGTACAGTTAGACCCTCTGGCGAAATAAGTTCTAAATTACCGACTAGCTTCAGTAATTTATTTAAATTTGAATAATTCGTAAACCACTAATTATTGCGAAAAATAGAACCAAAATCAGGTTGGAAAGCAAAACTTCATGAAGTAATTTATGAAGCCGATACCCCTTCAGGGAAGTTTTTTGATGTGGCCTTGCTTATTGTAATTGCCATAAGTATTGTATTGGTAATGCTGGAAAGTGTGGGATCTCTCAACACTAAGTATTACTGGCATTTCTATATTGCTGAATGGATAATTACCATAATATTTACTGTAGAATATATCCTTCGGGTAATCTCAATAAAAAAACCGAAACATTATATTTTTAGCTTTTATGGAATTGTAGATTTACTATCTACCCTCCCAACCTATCTTGCTTTTATTTTCGGTGGTCACAATCTACTCTTTGCTGTAAGAGCTTTAAGATTGCTTAGGGTATTCAGGATATTAAAAGTTACCCGATACATAGGTGAGTCTAACCGGCTTTTATTAGCACTTCGAAATAGTAGGCCTAAAATTATTGTGTTTCTATTTGCTGTTCTTATCATTTGTATAATTATGGGAACGGTAATGCACTTGGTTGAAGGTGAAAAGGGAGGTTTTGACAATATTCCACTTAGTATTTATTGGGCAATTGTAACCCTTACTACAGTAGGTTTTGGTGATATTCACCCGGTAACACCTGTGGGACGTTTTATAGCCTCTTTTATTATGATTGTTGGTTATGGGATTATTGCGGTGCCTACAGGAATTGTTACTTCAGAAATCACTCGTTCACAAAAAGATAAAATTCCAAATAATACACAAGTCTGCCCGCATTGTAACGAAACAAAACATTTAGACGACGCCGAGTTTTGTCACAACTGCGGAAAACCACTTCATGAACACTAATTACCTAATTAATATTGTTGGGCCAACAGCCATCGGCAAGACTTCTTTAGCCATACAATTAGCAAATAAGTTTGATGCTGAAATAATTTCAGCAGATTCCAGGCAGTTTTACAAAGAAATGAGCATAGGCACTGCAGTTCCTTCAGAAAAGGAGTTAGAAGCAGCTAAACACCATTTTATTCAGCATATTTCTGTGGAAGATAATTACAACGTGGGCGATTTTGAAACCCAGGCCATTCAGAAATTAGAAGAATTATTTCAAAATAATAATATCGTGATAATGGTTGGCGGCAGTGGATTGTACACCAAAAGTGTTTTGCAGGGTTTAGATTATTTTCCTGAAGTTTCCTTAGAAATAAGGCAGGAGCTTAACCTGAAATTAGAAAAAGAAGGATTAGTTCCTTTGCAACAACAATTACAAAAATTAGATCCCGATTATTATAAAATTGTCGATATAGAAAATCCGCATCGGGTGATTAGGGCGCTGGAAGTTTGTATAAGTAGCGGAAAGCCTTACTCCTCTTTTCTGAACCAGCCAAAAAAGGAACGAGATTTTACCGTGATCAGTATAGGGCTCAGTGCTGACCGCGAAATAATTTATGAGCGTATAAACTACCGGGTAGATCTTATGATGGAGCAAGGTTTATTGAAAGAAGCTAAAAGCCTTTTCCCAAAACGACATTTGAATGCCTTGAACACTGTTGGTTATAAAGAGCTTTTCGCTTTTTTAGAAGGAAAAGATTCTTTGGAAACTTCGGTTTCAGAAATCAAAAAAAATACCCGGAGATTTGCCAAAAGACAACTTACCTGGTTTAGAAAAGATCAGGAAATAAACTGGTTTGATTATAAAGCCCCTGTAGAAGAAATTCAGCAATTCATTGATTCAAATATCAAAAATCATGAAAATTGATCGATTTAAGCTTATTGGTATCATTCTGTTTATAAGCGGTTTGACCTTACATTTTACTATTCTTCCCGAGGCTTACGGTTTTGTAAGCGGAGCTTTGATTGGTGCTGGCCTGGGAATGACATTATTTCTCAAAAGAAAAAAAGCTTAACCCTACTTTCAAAGTAGGGGAATGAATTCTGCTTTGCTGAGGAAAGGGGTGGTTGAAACCCCTCCGGCCTGCGGCCACCTCCCTTTGAAAATAAGGGGAGGAACCTTAAAAGTTTTTTTTAAATAACAGCCATCTTACCTTCAAATCTTCTAAATCTCAATTTTGGCTCCCAAAAGTTTTACAAACTCGCCGATAAAAGCCGAATGCCCGGGCCAGGCTGGAGATGTCACCAAATTACCATCTACCACCGCTTCAGTAGGTTCTACCTCTTTATACTTCCCTCCTGCCAATTCAATCTCCGGACCTATGCTTGGATATGCTGTTAGCGTTTTTCCTTTTAAGACATCTGCTACTGTAAGAATTTGAATTGCGTGGCAAATTGCAGCTACCGGCTTATCCTTTTCAAAAAAGTGTTTAGTGATTTCAATTACTTTTTTATTCAATCTAAGATATTCCGGAGCACGGCCACCGGCCATTACCAAACCATCATAATCTTCCGGTTTTACATCGTCAAAAGAGTAGTTGAGTTCAAATAAATGACCTGGTTTTTCAGTATATGTCTGGTCTCCTTCAAAATCGTGGATAGCGGTTTTTATCTTCTCTCCTTTTTTCTTTCCAGGACAAATGCTATGGACCGTATATCCTAACATAACCAGCATTTGGAAAGGAACCATAGTTTCATAATCTTCGGCAAAATCTCCGGTTAAAAAGAGTAATTTTTTCATAATTCCTAAGTTTTAAAATCTTTCTTTAAGTTAAGAAAGTTTCAGCCTAAGCTCTGTAAATCAGGTTTTAAAAAATAGTTAAATGTATTTTTTGAAGATATAATTTAAAAACTCTTGAGTAACTTTTAGAGCCAGTTAAAAAATTCATTATGCAAGATCGCAGAGCATTTATTAAAAAATCAGGATTATTTATTGCTGCCAGCACGCTGCCCATTCCAAACTTTTTATATTCGAAAAGCAAACAAAAGTTAGGGGTTGCCCTGGTTGGATTAGGAAACTACAGTACAGGTCAATTGGCACCGGCGTTACAGGAAACAGAATATTGTGAGTTAACAGGTATAGTTACCGGAAGTCCTGAAAAAATACCGGTTTGGCAACGGAGATACGGAATTAAAGATCAAAATGTGTATAATTATGAAAATATGGATCAGATTGCCAATAACGATGAGATAGATGTTATCTATATTGTTTTACCCACAGGTCTGCACGCTGAATATGCCATTAAAGCCGCTAATACGGGGAAACATGTTTGGTGTGAAAAACCTATGGCAAAAACTTCGGAAGAATGCCAGAATATAATTGAAGCCTGTAATAAGAACCGGGTAAAACTTTCTATTGGCTACCGAATGCAACACGAGAAGAATACTCAAACATTAATAAAATGGGCTGAAACCAGGCCTTTTGGCAAAATGCAAAATCTAAAAGCAGAAGCAGGTTATTATGGTGCCCCCATGACTCCCTGGAAACTAGAAAAAGAGATGGGTGGCGGTGCAATGTATGATATGGGTGTTTATCCTTTAAATGCCGCACGCTATACCACCGGTTTAGAACCCTTATCAGTAAGTGCAAAACATTCTACTAACCGACCGGAAATTTTTGATGAAGTGGATGAAACGACGATTTTTAATCTCGAATTCCCTAATGGAATTACCGCAGATTGTAAAACCAGCTTTGGTAAGAATCTAAATAATCTTGAAGTAAATTGTAAAGATGGTTGGTACTATTTAAGACCTTTTCAATCCTATTCTGGAGTGCGGGGCAAGGCCAGCGACGGAACCGTCTTGCCCCCATTTGGCAAAAATCAGCAAGCCGTACAAATGGACGACGATGCTTTGGCTATTATAGAAGATAAACC
>DATFJA010000195.1:0-2709 GCA_035269545.1 Salegentibacter sp. | reverse complement strand
ATAACCTTCAGCAGCTATTGAAGCGTGCCGATTTAGCCAAATTTGCCAATTCAAGACCCGATGTGATTACCGCCAAAAGCGACCGAACCAAAGTAGAACATCTTATAAAAGATATTAGGCAGGTTGTTCCGGAACCGACAGAGGAAGAATTGATGCAGGATGAAAATTACCGAAAGGAAAAATTAAACCGAAAAAGACGAAATAAGATTTTAGCTATACTTGCTGGAATAGTTGTTTTGGCCTTTATAGTTATTACCATTCTAGTAAATACAAAAGGTTTTGACTACGTACAGGATTCAATTTTAGGAAATGAAACCAAAGAATTACTGGAAGGCGATTGGATTAGAAGTGAATACGGTACGCCACCGGTAACTATCACTACGCCAGAAGTCCTGGTAAGAAAAGCGGTAAACCGGGATGACGAACTGCAGGAAATGTTGTTGGGTAGCGAAACTTTTGACGCAGGAACCCTGGAAGGTAATTTATACACCTTATTGATTACGGGACCGGTAAATCCGCAAGGGGATTTTGATCTTCAAAAAGCAGTAGATGGCATTTACGAGTCTTTGGAAGCCCAGGGCGCCCGGAATATTATTATGAAACAAGAAGATTTTTCTACGATAAATAATACTGAAGGAATTAAAGTTTTTGGAACGTTTGATCTTGAAAACCCATTAACTGGCGGACCAATTAAAAAAGAATACGGAATTTTAAATTTTGGTGCAAACGGCGGTTTTCAACAAATTATGGTAGTGTTTAATGAAGATGATGAATATGCCGAAGAGATTTCGCAACGAATAGAGAGTTCGGTTCAATTAAAAAATCAGGCTAATTAATGTTTGCTAATTATACATTCGAAAATCCGGAGTTTTTCTGGCTGTTATTGCTGCTTTTGCCGGCAACGGCCTGGTATTTCTGGAAACGTAAGCAGCAAACTCCGGAGCTTAAGATGTCTAGCGTAAAAGGTTTTAAAGTAAAACAATCACTGCTTTCAAAATTAAAACCCGTGCTTTTTGTACTGCGCTTATTGGCTTTGGCGCTTTTAATTACCGCTATGGCCAGGCCGAGAACGGTAGATGTTACTACCCAAAGCAGCAATATTCGAGGAATAGATATCGTGATGGCTATAGATGTTTCAGCAAGTATGCTGGCTCGTGATTTTGAACCTAACCGCCTGGAATCTGTAAAAGAAGTAGGCGCAGAATTTATTGAAAATCGGCCAAACGATAGGATTGGCCTCGTACTTTTTGCCGGGGAAAGTTTTACCAAAACACCTATTACCAGCGATAAAAGTATTGCTTTAAGAGCGATAGAAGAGATTGAGTATAGTAATGTGCTTCAAAGTGGTACAGCAATTGGTTCTGGTTTGGCGACTTCTGTAAATCGTTTAAAAGATAGTGATGCCAAAAGCAAGGTGATTATTTTATTGACCGATGGGGTTAATAATTCAGGATTTATAGACCCAAAAATTGCCAGTGAGCTGGCAGTAGAATTCGGAATTAAAACTTATACCATTGGCGTGGGAAGTAACGGGAATGCCTTAACGCCAACAGGAATTTTGCCAAACGGAAGGTTTCAATACGGCGTACAAAAAGTGGAGATTGATGAAGCTTTATTACAGCAAATTGCCGCAGATACCGGTGGGGAATACTTTAGGGCTACCAATAACGAAAAGCTTGAGGAGATCTATGAAGAAATAGACAGTCTCGAAAAATCTGAAATTGAAGAATTCAGGTATTATAATTATACCGAAAAGTTTAGACCTTACGTGTTACTGGCACTTGGTTTACTGCTTTTTGAAGTTGTCTTGAGATATACCGTATTTAAAGGCTTTATTTAAAATCTGAAAGGAAGTTTAATGATCTTAGAAGAAAAAATATACTTATGGTTTTTACTGCTTATTCCGGTGGTACTGCTATTGTATCTTATTTTTAGGATATGGCAAAAAAGTGCTCGTTCTAAATTTGCCAAGCCCGAACTTCTAAGCTATTTGTCGCCAAACAGGTCTTCATTTAAACCTTTACTAAAAGTATTATTTATCCTAATGGCAATAGCTGGCTTGGTTTTAGGGCTTGTAAATCCTAAAATAGGTTCTCAGTTGGAAACCGTAAAGCGTGAAGGGGTAGATATTGTTTTTGCTGTAGACGTCTCTAAAAGTATGGAGGCCGAAGATATAGCTCCAAACCGATTGGAAAAAGCGAAGCAATTGGTTCGGCAAATTATTGGCAATTTAGGAAGTGACCGTGTTGGGATTATCGCCTATGCCGGCAGTGCTTTTCCGCAGTTACCAATTACTACAGATTACGGCTCGGCTGAAATGTTCCTGGAGAGTTTGAATACCGATATGATCTCCTCACAGGGAACGGCAATTGGAGACGCCATAGATCTTGCCAAAGGCTTTTTTGACGATAACCAGCAAACCAATCGGGTGATGTTTATACTTAGTGATGGTGAAGATCACGTTGGAAACATTGAAGATATGGCCAGGCAGGCAGCCGATGCCGGAATTAGAATTTATACTATTGGAGTAGGAACAACCAAAGGTGGACCAATTCCTATAAAAAGAAATGGCGTAGTTCAGAATTATAAGAAAGACAACCAGGGAGAAACGGTTATTACCAAACTGGATCCTGCAATACTCCAGGAAATTGCTGAAGAAGCTAACGGTGAGTATATTGATGGAAGTGTAACCGCAGAAGTCACGGAGAA
>DATFJA010000194.1:0-3822 GCA_035269545.1 Salegentibacter sp. | reverse complement strand
ATACATAAGAAGGTCTTACCAGGATTGGGAAATCAAGCTCATCGGCAAGCGCCAGGGCTTCATCTGCTGTTTCGGCAGTTCCAAATTCAGGATAAGGAATTTCGTTTTCCTGAAGCAGTTTTGAGAAGCTTCCGCGATCTTCGGCAAGATCTAAAGCTTCGTAACTGGTTCCCATAATTTTGATGCCGTAGCGATCTAATTTTTCCGCAAGTTTTAGGGCAGTTTGACCTCCCAGCTGCACGATTACTCCTTCAGGCTTTTCGTGGCGAATTATATCATAAATATGTTCCCAGAAAACAGGCTCAAAATAAAGCTTATCGGCAACGTCAAAATCGGTAGAAACTGTTTCAGGATTACAGTTGATCATTATGGTTTCGTATCCACATTCTGAAGCGGCTAAAACGCCGTGAACACAACTGTAGTCAAACTCAATTCCCTGGCCTATCCTGTTAGGACCGGAACCAAGTACTACAATCTTTTTCTTCTCACTCACCTTGCTTTCGTTATCTACATAACGATTGCCATCTGGAGTTTCAATTTCGGCTTCAAAAGTTGAATAATAATAAGGGGTTTCGGCTTTAAATTCGGCCGCACAGGTATCCACCAGTTTATAAACCCGGTTTATTCCTAAATCTACTCTTTTGTTGTAAACCTCACTTTCTAAACAGTCCAGCATATGCGCTATCTGTCTATCGGCAAAACCTTTTTGTTTGGCTTCCAGCAACAAGTCTTTAGGTAAAGAGTCTTTATCAAATTTAGATATCTCTACATCTAAGGCGTAAAGTTCTTCGTATTGGCGCAAGAACCACATATCTATTTTAGTGATCTCGTGGATGCGACTAAGCGGAATTCCTGCCTGGATGGCATCATAGATCACAAATACGCGATCCCAGCTCGGGTAAGTAAGTTTTTCTATAATTTCGTCGTACTTGGTATAGCTTTTCCCATCAGCTCCAAGTCCGTTTCTTTTAATCTCAAGTGATTGTGTTGCTTTGTGAAGTGCTTCCTGGAATGAACGTCCAATTCCCATCACTTCTCCTACAGATTTCATTTGCAGGCCTAAAGTACGATCGGCACCTTCAAATTTATCGAAATTCCAACGCGGAATTTTAACGATCACATAATCCAGAGAAGGTTCGAATAAAGCTGATGTAGATTTAGTGATCTGGTTTTCCAGTTCATCTAAATGATAGCCAATAGCAAGCTTAGTAGCAATTTTCGCAATTGGATACCCTGTTGCTTTAGAAGCCAAAGCCGATGACCTGGAAACCCTTGGGTTAATTTCTATCGCAATAATGTCTTCTTTTTCATCGGGGCTTACAGCAAACTGCACATTACATCCACCGGCAAAGTCGCCAATGCTACGCATCATTTTTATAGCCATATCACGCATACGCTGGTATGTGGTATCGCTTAAGGTCATTGCCGGTGCTACCGTAATAGAATCCCCGGTATGGATTCCCATAGGATCCATATTTTCTATAGAACAGATAATAACAACATTATCATTCTTATCTCTTAGCAGTTCCAGCTCATATTCTTTCCAACCTAAAAGCGCTTTATCGATTAGCACCTCGTGTATTGGTGAAGCTTCTAAACCATAAGTAAGCTTCTCGTCAAATTCTTCGGGGCCATGTACAAAAGAAGCTCCACTTCCACCTAGCGTAAAAGAAGCTCTAATTACCAAAGGAAAACCAAATTCCTGGGCCACCTCTTTCCCCTGAAGGTAAGAAGTTACGGTTTTAGCCGGCGCAACAGGAATACCAATTCTTCCCATAAGCTGCTTAAACTTCTCACGGTCTTCGGTAATATTGATCGCATCAATATCTACTCCAATTAATTTTATTCCAAAATCTTCCCAAATTCCTTTTTCATCGGCTTCAATACAGAGATTTAGTGCAGTCTGCCCACCCATAGTAGGCAAAACAGCATCTATATTGGGATGATTTTTAAGAATTTCGATAATAGACTTTGTGGTTAATGGCTTTAAATAAACGTGATCTGCCATAGACGGATCTGTCATTATCGTTGCCGGATTGGAATTAAGTAGGATTGTTTCAATTCCATCTTCGCGCAGTGAACGTAAGGATTGAGTTCCGGCATAATCGAATTCACAGGCCTGACCAATAATAATGGGCCCGGATCCAATAATAAGGATACTTTTAAGGTTGTTGTTTTTAGGCATTTTTCGTGGATTGTAGCATATTAAACATAAAAGTAAGGAAGCGTTTGGATATAAAAAAAGGCGTTACTAAGAAAGTAACACCTTTAAATATTTTAAAACCTAATTCTCATTAGTGCTTATGTCTGTTTTCAGAAGATACAGAAATTTTCTTTCTTCCCTTGGCCCTTCTTCTGGCAAGGACTTTCCTTCCGTTTGCACTAGCCATTCTTTCTCGAAAACCGTGCTTGTTCTTTCTTTTTCTCTTAGATGGTTGAAACGTTCTTTTCATTTTAAATATCTTTAAATCTTCTGAATAATCGTTTTTATAGCTCTCTGTAAAACTGCGTGCAAATATACAAAGCTTTTTAACTATTACAAGAGGTAATTTAAATTATTTTTAATTGTTTTTCTTACCTTTGCCGCTTCCAAAAATAAATACATTTATGTTTAATAAGAATATCAAGTTAGTTTTAGCAGGAGCTGTTTTAGGACTTGCGGTTTGGCAGTTTGTAGAAGGAAATATTGGGAATGGCATCATGTTCATTTTACTATCCATAATTTTCATCTTCCTGTACTTTAAAAATGAAATGATATTGCTTGCTTTCTTACGACTTAGGAAACAAGACTTTCCGGGTGCAAAGAAATGGTTAGATAAAATTAAGAATCCTGAAACTGCGCTTACCCAAAAGCAGCAAGGTTATTATTGGTACTTACACGGCCTAATGGTTTCCCAGACCAATATCACCCAAGCTGAAAAATTCTTTAAACGAGCTATAAAGCTGGGTCTTTCGATGGACCAGGATTTGGCAATGGCAAAGCTTAACCTTGCCGGAATAGCGATGACGAAACGCCGAAAAAGAGAAGCTACCAATTTACTAGCCGAAGCTAAAAAGCTGGATAAACACGGGATGCTAAAAGACCAGATCAAGATGATGAAGCAACAAATGAAAAAGATTTAATTTTAAGATAATTTTAGTTAAATTCTGCTTTCGTTGATAATTCAAAAACTTTTAGCCGAAATATTGACCCCTTAACGATAATATTTCAATGCTTCTTTCTTCCTAAGTATCTTTGTTTTGATATAGCTAAACAAAGTGCATGAAGAGATTTTTACTCCTCTTTTTTATAATTTTTGGCTTAAATATTCAAGCCCAAACAGAGAAAAACGACAAGCTTTTTTTCTCTGATGCACTTGTTATGCACTTACCCAAATATAATAAAGAAGCTAAGGCAGCTTACAGGCACCGGGAATTTGAGAAAGCTGAAAACCTTTTCGATACACTGGTAGAAACTAAATTAAAAGGGACTTATATAGATAACTTTAAATTCTTAAATCTTAAAGGAAAGAAAGTTGCGCTATATGATTTTAAGAAACCCGTTTATTTACTAACATACGCTTCCTGGTGCATTCCCGGCAAAGGAGAAATACCCGCCCTCAACGAACTGGCAGAAAAGTACCAGGACAGAATAGATTTCGTGATGCTATTCTGGGATAAGAGAGGAACTGCTAAAGAACTATCCAAAAAGTTTAATTCCCATATTAAGGTGTTGTATGTGGATGAAACCACCAACAAATATTCTTATGTAGTAGAAAACATGAAGCATTCACTAGGGTTGCCAACCTGCTATTTAATTGCGGGTAACAAACAGATTATGAA
>DATFJA010000193.1:0-18990 GCA_035269545.1 Salegentibacter sp. | reverse complement strand
GAACATAATATTCTTTTTCAATTTTATTCCCGGTAACTTCAGCACTTGCTTTTCCATCGGTAGTAAGAAATAATAAACCTTCAGAATCCTGGTCTAGACGGCCAACCGACATTGTTTCTTCTGGGAAATCACCTAATTCTCCCAAAAGTTTCTTTTTCTTCCGCGGCCGCTCGTTGGTAATAAACTGACTTAAATATCCGTAAGGTTTGTAAATCTTAAAATAGCGATGCTGCATTAACGTAAAACCAATTTTTTGATCAGGTCTTTGCCTAATTCCCTGTTTAGCATAGCTATTATTTTTCCTTTACCATAACTAAGTTCCTCCCTTAGCACAGAAGAACTTAACTGTACAAAAAGAGTCTCATTTTGCAGTTTAATGGCAGTGGTGTACTTCTCAATAGCGGGTCCCATTTCCCTGTACCAAACATCTTTAACGCTTACTTTATCCAGACCTCCCTGCAGTTTGTTATGATCTACAAACTCTTTTAAAACTTCACTTAAACTTTGATTTTCACTATTTCTCTTCTTCATCTTCATTATCTAGTAAGGATGTGAATTTGGTGTAATAATATATTTTTCCGTCTCTATTTAAGACGCTAAATTTCTTTTCTTCAGCAGAGATTACAGTCTCTTTCCACTCATCAAAAGGAGTTTTATAATAGAGGCGCAAACTATCATTTTCTATTCTTGCTGAAATCTCTTCTTTGTTATCGGTAGTTTTGAAACTACCATCAAATTGAGGCTTGACTTTTTTACGAAAACCTTCCTTACCGTCAAATTCCATGTAATCTACCGTAGCGTTTATCTTGTAATTAATTACTGAGTCTTCAGAGATCTCCACACGATCAATTTCCCAGTAACCGGTAAGGTGGTCTAACTGTTCTTCAGGATTATTTTTTTGGCATCCTAAAAGTACGATTCCGAAGAGGAAAAAGAGAATTTTTTTATTCACAATTTAAAGAGTTTATAAGATTGATTACTGCTTTTAACCACAGCTTCTGTACGGTCTGCGTGGGTGTCGCTAATAAAAATTTGCCCTAGCTGATCTGTAGCCACCAAAGCTACAATATGTGCCACACGTTGCTCGTCTAATTTGTCGAAAATATCATCGAGTAATAAAATAGGATTTACTTTACTTATAACTTTTATAAAATCGAATTGCGCCAATTTTAAGGCTACCAAAAAAGATTTTTGTTGCCCCTGAGAACCAAACTTTTTGATAGGATGGCCTTCAATTTCAAAACTTAGATCGTCCTTATGTGTACCAACGCTTGTATATTGTAAGGCCATATCCTTTTGAAGGTTTGCTTCAAGTAAAGATGCTAAAGAACTGTCAAACAGCTGACTTTTATAACTAATATCTACCTGTTCTTCATTTTTAGTAATATCAGCATAGCGTTTATTAAAAATAGGAATGAATTCTTCTAAAAAGGCTTTTCGTTTCTCGAAAATATATTGGCCGAGGTCGCTAAGTTGTAGGTTGTAAACTTCTAAAGTATCACGATCAAAACTATGGTTCGCGGCAAAGTATTTTAGCAAGGAATTACGCTGCGCATTTATCTTTCCGTACTGAATAAGTTTATTGAGATAAACATTATCGCTTTGTGAGATCACGCCATCCATAAACTTACGCCTGGTTTCGCTTCCTTCAATGATAAGATCACGATCGGCAGGAGAAATAATTACCGTAGGAATAAAGCCAATATGTTCACTAAATTTTTCATAGGGCTTATTGTTCCGCTTTATAACCTTTTTTTGTCCACGTTTGGCGCTTACTAATATTTGTTCCTCTTTTTGTGATTTTTCAAACTGTCCTTCGACCACAAAAAAATCGGCATCGTGATTAATGTTTTGGCTGGTAATTGGATTAAAATAACTTTTCCCAAAAGCTAAATGATATATACTGTCTAAGACGTTGGTTTTTCCAACGCCATTATTGCCTACAAAACAATTTATTTTCGTGTCAAACTCGAAAGAAGCTGAATCCAGGTTTTTGTAATTAACTAAAGAAAGGTGTTTTAAAAACATAAAATGCTGTTATTCAGCTTTTTGATATTTATATAATAGAATTCTGAAAGTAAAGCGAATGACCCGAAAATATTAAAAAAATACAAATAATTTCCCTTTTAATTTTGAATAAAAATCATATTTTTGCCACGCATTAAACAGTTTTTATGGCAACTTACAAGAAAAAGGGATATAAACCATCTAACAAGGAAGAACAGCAAAAACAGGTAGAGGACGAATCTACAACAGCTGAAGTATTTAACACTCTTGACGAAGGAGCTGGCAGGACCGAAACCTGGGTAGCCGAAAATCAAAAGTATATTTATATCATTGTTGGAGTAGCGATCGTAGCCGTTTTGGGTTACCTTGGTTACGAACGTTTTGTAAATGAGCCGAAACAGGAAGAAGCAGCCAACGAAATGGCACAGGCGCAAAACTATTTTGCATCTGCCTTAAACGCTTCTGGAGCTGAGCGTGATTCACTTTTTACTTTGTCTCTAAATGGAGGTGAAGGGAAATATGGTTTTGTAGATATTATAGATAACTACGGAAGCACAGATGCAGCAAACCTCGCAACTTATAATGCCGGTTTCGCTTATTTGAATACCGGGAACTACCAGGAAGCCATCAATTATCTTGAAGACTTTAATAGTGAGGATGAAGTTTTGGCAGCTTTGGCTACCGGAGGAATTGGCGACGCATTTATGCAATTAGAACAACCAGAGGAGGCTTTAGATTATTATGATAAAGCGGCTTCTATGAGATCTAACGAATTTACGACTCCAAAATTTTTACTAAAAGCAGCAATTACTGCTTTAGAAGTTGGGCAACCAGCTGACGCTGAAGAATACCTTGAGCAGATAAAAGATGAGTATCCAGATACTCCAGAAGCGGAACAGGTTCCAGTGTATATGGGGCAGGCTCGCGCAGCAAAACAATAATTTATGGCTACAGCAGGAAATAACCTTTCTGATTACGATAAAGAACAACTTCCCGATGCGAGTGATTTTCGCATCGGGATTGTTGTTTCAGAATGGAACGATGAAATTACCGAAGGACTCTACAAAGGCGCTTACGATGCGCTTATAGAAAATAATGTAGAGCCTAATAAAATAGAACGCTGGAATGTTCCAGGTAGTTTTGAGCTTATTTATGGCTGCAAAAAAATGCAGGAGAGTTTTGATATGCTTGATGCTATTGTGGCGATTGGTAGCGTTATAGAAGGGGAGACTAAACATTTTGACTTTGTTTGCGAGGGTGTCACCCAGGGAATAAAAGATCTTAATGTAAAAAATGACACTCCTATTATCTTTTGTGTATTGACAGATCATAATATGCAACAGGCAAGGGACAGAAGCGGTGGTGCACACGGTAATAAAGGTACTGAGGCTGCCATTGCGGCTATTAAAATGGCAAAACTACGTCGGGACGCTAAATATTAAGCCAGGCGCTTAATCGGCATTATTCTTGTTGATTTCTTTTTAAGCTCTTTGGCTTCGTTTTTTTGAAGCAATTTGAGTAAATTTGAAGTACCACAGTAAATCAGCATATTTTGAAAATCAAAATTTATAAACCGAGAAAGAATGCCCGCTATAATTACACCCCACGCTATTATAAGGGGAAGGATACGGGTAATATTTATAGTTTTGATTCCAAATTCAGTAAATATAAAGAAACTACAAATGCCATAGATTTTGGCTCCCAATGGGCTGAAGTACGAAAATCCAGCAGAACGCGCGGTAACCGGGAAATCAATAAAAGGTTACTAATAATTATAATGGTGCTCGTTCTTATTTTTCTATGGATAATAGACTTTGATCTGTCCATCTTTTCCAATCATCCTTAAATGACAGATATAATTCAACTTTTACCAGACCATGTGGCGAATCAGATTGCTGCCGGGGAAGTGGTGCAAAGGCCGGCTTCGGTGGTAAAGGAACTCGTGGAAAATGCTATTGATGCAGGCTCTGGGAATATCCAGGTGGTAATTAAAGATGCCGGAAAAACGCTTATCCAGGTAGTAGATGATGGTAAGGGAATGAGCCTTACCGACGCCAGAATGTGTTTTGAACGCCACGCTACTTCAAAAATTAAAGCTGCTGAAGATCTTTTTAGTTTGCAAACCAAAGGCTTTAGGGGAGAAGCACTTGCTTCTATTGCCGCTATTGCCCACGTAGAGCTAAAGACTAAACCTGAAGATGATGAAGTGGGAACACAAATTAAAGTGGAAGGCAGTAAAGTTGCCAATCAGGATGTTTGTGTTTGCCCAAAAGGAACTTCGGTAAGCGTAAAAAACCTGTTTTATAATATTCCTGCGAGAAGAAATTTCCTAAAATCTGATGCAGTAGAAACTCGTCACATTATAGACGAGTTCCAACGCGTAGCCTTAGCACATCCGCAAATCGCTTTTTCTTTATTTCATAATGGAAGTGAGCTTTTTCAGTTGCCGGAGACTAACCACAGGCAGCGAATAACTAATATTTTTGGTGGAAAAACCAACGAAAAACTGGTTCCTGTAACCGAAGAGACCGAAATTGTTGAAATTTCAGGATTTGTTGGAAAACCTGAGTTTGCTAAAAAATCGCGTGGAGAACAGTTCTTCTTTGTAAATAATCGATTTATAAAAAGTCCTTATTTAAACCACGCCGTGGTTGCTGCTTTTGAAGGTTTGTTAAAAGATAAATCCTATCCCAGTTATTTTCTTTTCTTAAAAGTTGATCCGAAAAGTATTGATATCAATATTCATCCTACTAAAACTGAAATTAAGTTTGACGATGAACACGCGCTTTATGCGATTTTAAGAAGCGCCATAAAGCATAGTTTAGGACAGTTTAACGTAGCTCCGGTCTTAGATTTTGATCGGGATGCAAACCTGGACACACCCTACGATTATAAAAATAGATCTGCTGAAGTACCGCAGGTAGAAGTAGATCGTAATTTTAATCCATTCCAGGAAGAAAATGCCCGGACTCATAAAACAGGTTCAAATTCCTTTTCTTCAAACTTTAAAAAAGAGCGGGGAGAAAGTTGGGAGAGTCTTTATGCCGGATTACAAACCGAAGACACTCCTAAGCCGGATAATGATTTTAGAGAAATAGAGTTTGAAAGTGAAGAGGTAACCGGTAATTTATTTCAGTCTTCTGAAGATACAGAAGAAAAATCTACCTTTCAGCTTCATAAAAAATATATTGTAAGTACGCTGAAGAGCGGTATTTTAGTAATAGATCAACACCGGGCGCACACCAGGATTTTATATGAAGAAATGCTGAAAAATATTACCGTTTCAGCCGCAGTGAGCCAGCAGTTGTTGTTTCCGTTAAACCTTCAGTTTAATACACACGAAATAGAGATATTAAAACAACTACAGGATTCACTGGAACAAACCGGGTTTGTATTTTCCGAAGTAAAAAGTGATTCGGTAGAAATTGTTGGAATTCCTACTTTAATTTCAGAAAGTGAGGTTGAAATATTACTCGAACAGCTTATCGCCGATTTTGAAAACGATGTGCCCGATAATGGTTTTTCACAAACCGATTTACTGGCAAAGTCGCTGGCAAAGGGGATGGCGGTAAAATCTGGAACACTTTTAAACAATACCGAGCAGCAGCATATCGTTAACAGGTTGTTTGCTTGTAAAGAACCGGGGCTAAGCCCGTCTAACAGATCGGTTTTCGTTACTTTAACGGTAGACGAGCTGGATAAAAAATTTATGTAAATGGGAAGAATTACCGAAACTGTAAAAGTACTTTTAATCATCAATATTATTTTCTTTGTTGGTAGCCAGTTTCTGGGTGATTACTCTTATCAATTATTTGCTCTTTGGTTCTTTGAGAACGAGAATTTTATGCCCTGGCAGTTTATTAGCCATATGTTTATGCACGGCAGCCTGATGCATATTATTTTTAATATGTATGCATTGTGGGCTTTTGGTGGCCCAATTGAACAAATGTTGGGGCAAAAGAAATTTATTTTCTTCTATTTTTCAGCAGGACTCGGGGCGGCATTTTTACATACCCTGGTAAATTATATAGAATTTAAAACCGGTTATAATGCCTTGTTAGATGCGGGAATGAGTATGGGTAATATAGAGCAGTTACTCAAAACTGGAGAATATTCTACCGCTATACTTGATTCTGTTCCAAAGGAGACTTTGCAGGACCTGTATATGAGTGTAAATACTCCGGCTGTTGGAGCCTCTGGAGCTATTTACGGTATTCTTGTAGCTTTTGGAATGATGTTCCCTAATGTTGAATTATTCCTGTTATTTGTACCTGTGCCTGTTAAAGCAAAATACTTTATTCCTGTTCTTATTTTAATCGATTTATTTTCAGGATTTACAGGATATTCGTTATTTGGAGGTGGCGTAGCACACTTTGCTCACGTTGGAGGTGCTTTATTTGGCTTTATAATGATGTGGTACTGGAAGAAGAACCAGTTTAATCAAAATCGCTGGGATTGATGAAAGGATCTGATAAAATAAGATATAAACTGCAAACCGCTACGGTAGTTGAAAAGCTGATCGCTATAAACGTATTGGTTTTCTTCCTGTTCTTTTTGTTTAGAACAATCGCTTATTTATTTCAATTGCCGTCAGATTTTTTACTGGAGTGGTTTGTTTTTCCGAAAGAACCGGGAGAGTTTATTTTTAAACCCTGGTCTATAATCACCTATGCATTTTTACACGGTGGGATTTGGCATATCTTATCTAACATGCTAATCTTATATTTCTCCGGAATTTATTTTCTTAATTATTTTTCGCCCAAAAGATTACTTAATTATTTCTTTTTAGGGGTAATTATGGGCGCGCTGGTTTATATGTTGAGCTATAATTTATTCCCTGCGTTCCAATCTATGGGCCGTTCTTATTTAATAGGAGCATCGGCCGGTGTTATGGCTGTTTTGGTGGGAATAGCAACTTATATTCCTAATATGCGGGTAAAACTGCTTTTAATAGGAAGTATTAAATTCTGGTACATTGCCGCTTTTTTGGTTGCATTGGATATCATCCAAATTCCAATGAGTAATGCCGGTGGTCATTTGGCTCACCTTGGAGGCGCAGCATTGGGTTACGTGTATACCAAACAATTACAAAAAGGTAATGATATTGGATCCTGGTTCGAAAAAATAATGGATAGTTTTTCGTCTTTATTTGGATCTAGCGAACGTAAAGCCAAAATGAAAACTGTCTATCGAAAAAACACAAATAAGAAATCGGCCACCCGCCCGCGTAAATCTACTTTTTCTAGAAAACTGGATAAAGATGAAAAGCAGAAGCAAATTGACGCTATTTTAGATAAAATAAGTAAGAGTGGTTACGATAGCTTGAGTAAAAGTGAGAAGGATTTCTTATTTAAAGCCGGTAAAGAAGATTAAATGAAAAAGCTCGGCCTTATAGATAAGATCATTTTCATCTTTAATTCCCTTCTAGCTACAGCATTATTACTATCCTATTTACTAGCATTTATACCGCCAAAATCATTTCCTTTATTATCGGTATTAAGTCTTGGTGTTCCAGTTTTAATTCTTGTAAACCTTGCTTTTATGGTTTACTGGGTTTTAAGACTAAAAAGGCAATTCTTGTTATCTTTTATTGTTTTGCTTATTGGTTATAATTATGTATCCAGCCTTTACCAGTTTAGTTCTAATTCAGAATCTTCGGAAGATGAGATAAGTATTATGAGCTATAACGTTCGAATGTTCAATACCTACGATTGGACTGATGAAAAAGATATTCCAGAACAAATAACAAAGTTTATAACACAAAAAGATCCTGATATTTTACTTATCCAGGAGCACACCGTGGGCGAGACTAATTTAAAAGAAATCTATCCATATCATTTTGTGCATAGGAAAGGAAGGAATTCAGAATTTGGTTCCGCTATTTTTTCGAAATACCCTATCATCGAACAGTATTCGGTTGAATTTCCGCACGATGGAAATAACAATGCTATTTATACTGATATAGTTGTAAAATTAGATACGCTACGTGTTTATAATGTTCATTTTCAATCTTTAAATGTGCAACCTGAAATTGATAAGTTACGAAAAGAAGATTCTAAAAAGTTGTTAGGTAGAATAGGGCAGGGCTTTGGTATGCAACAGGAACAGGCCGAAATGATGATGAAAAAAGTACAAGAATCCTCCCATAAAACTATTATCGCTGGCGATTTTAATAATACCGCCTTCTCCTATATCTATGAGATGATAAATGATGACGGAAGGTTTAAAGATGCTTTTCTCGAATCGGGAGAGGGGTTTGGACAAACTTTCAAACTGAATTACTTTCCGTTGCGAATAGATTTCATGTTTTTTGATTCCGGTATTCAAATTAACAGTTACGAGCGCTTTAAAAATGAGTTCTCAGACCACTTCCCAGTCATGACCCGGTTTAAAATTTAAATTCCTGAGCTTCCAGGAAATTTAAACTATTTGGGCCCTCATTAAAAATCAAGTCTAAGATGCTTAAATTCGGTAGAAAACCGAGTTTATCCTGAAAAACCTGCGTGTATTCAGTATGCTCATAATTGAATTTCCCTTTGGCATTAATCAAAGGTCTTAAGTCTTTTTTATCTTCTGGATGAAGAATATATTCCGAAGTTTTATTGATTTCCAGATCCAGTTGAAGCGCTTCGGTTACAAAATCGAAACAGGCATAATTAAAGTCTAATAGGTAATCGAATTTATTATGATAAAGAGGGTAAATGTCATCTTCATAAAACTCGAAAAACGGGGAAGTTTGGTAGGAAGCTTTTAAGGCCCGCCAATGTTGCTTTTGCCACTCAAAGTCATTTTCGATTTGTACCTCCTTATAGAGTTGGTGTTTTCCGGCTTTTTTAGGCTCACCCGTTAGAGCTGAACGATGTTTGATAGGAATATTAAGTAATAATTTCCCGTTAGAATCATAGATATACATCCGGTTTCTATAAGTTTGTTTCTGGTAATTGTCTTCATTTTCAAAATGGACTTTATCTGCCTTTACCAGCGCAAGAAATTGAGAAACCGGCCCAAAATAGGCCGGGTGTATTAGAATCTCTTTCATTTAAGCGTTTTTCCTGCGTTTTTTAAAGTAATTGAAGGCAATAATAATAACAACTACAATAAGGAAATAGGGCAGGTATGAGGTAGGTGTAGCATCTCCCTTAACAGTGGTAAAAACACGGTCCCATCTAATTTTATTAAAGAATCCCTGGGCATTAGCATCCCAGCTCATCCATACAAAAACAGGTTTTCCTACCACGTGATTTTCCGGGACATAGCCCCAGGTTCGGCTGTCTTCACTATTATGACGGTTATCACCCATCATCCAGTAATAATTCTGCTTAAAAGTGTAGGAATTTGTTGGTTGGCCGTTTAATAAAACCTGTGTTCCGTTTAGGCTTAATTTATTATTTATACCCATCTCGCTGCCTTCATAAGTTTCTATAATTCGCTTATAAAATGGCATTGATTCAGCTGTAAGATCTACTGTTACACCTTCTTTTGGGATATAAATTGGCCCCATATGGTCGTTGTTCCAGTTTAGTTTTCCATTGTTAGGAAATATACTTCGATCTTTAGATCCTAAAGAATCAGAATATCTTTGGATGCTGGTAACGTTTGGGTGATTTTTAATTCGGTTGTAGGCAGCTTCGGTTAAAGCTTTTATATAGAATTGATTGGTATTGGGATCGTGATAATAACCATCTGTAATATCATATTCTTCATATAAATACCTCGGATTAAAGCCCTGCCCGTTGGTAGTGCCATAATATGTATACTGTGGTTTTGCCCGGCCGGGAAGCTGAAGCGGTTCATTGTTAATAATCACTTTTCCTTTACTTACCTGCAGAGAATCTCCAGGAAGTCCAACCGCACGTTTTACGTAATTAGACTTCTTATCTATAGGTTTATAGTAATATTTCCCATCGCCGTATTGTTGAAAAGCGTTAACCGTATCTACAGGCCAGTTAAAGACAACGATGTCATTTCGTTCAATATCTTCAAAACCGGGTAGTCTCAAATAAGGAATTTGAGGTTCGGTTAAGTAAGATTTCACACCTAAAACAGGTATCGTATCATGAACCATTGGGAAAGCCACTGCTGTTCTTGGTAATCTGGCTCCGTAATGAAACTTACTCACAAATAAAAAGTCTCCAACCAATAGGGTTTTTTCTAAAGAAGAAGTGGGTATGGTAAAGGGTTGCATTACATATGTATGCACAATCGTAGCTGCAATTACCGCAAAAAGTATAGAGCTTATCCATTCTCCAGCCGCTGTTCTGGGTTTTAGGCTTCGGTCTTCAATATATTTAACATCTGTAGCGTAATTTACATAGTAAATATAAAAGCCTAGTGTTAAAATAGCCAAAAGGGTATCGGTAGTGCTATGACGTCCAAAACTTCTAATGGTCTCTACCCAAATTACCGGGAACATGATAAGGTTAACAATGGGTACAAAAAGAAGAATTACCCACCACCATGGTCGGTTGATGATCTTCATTAAAATTACTGCATTATAAACAGGAATTGCGGCTTCCCAGGCTTGTCTTCCTGCTTTTTTATAAAGCTTCCAGGTACCTGCAAAATGAATAACCTGAACTATAAGAAAAAACAAAAACCATTCTGTAAATGTCATATTTTTATGCTTTGCTCTATTAGTAACAATTTTTAGAATTTGTTACCCGTTAAGTGAGAATAAAGTCCCCACATAAGTTGGAATTGTATTTTTATCAAATTTATGCCACATGAGTTCTCCAAGGATAATTGACCCTCAATTATTTAATTTGCTCAGAAAGTACGTCTTTCATGGTGAAAACACCTTTCTTATCTTTAATCCATTCGGCTGCAATTACAGCACCAAGGGCAAAACCTTGGCGGGATTTAGCAGTATGCATAATTTCTATGCTATCTATTTGAGATTTATAAGAAACAGTATGTGTGCCGGGTACATTTTCAATTCTTTTCGCTCTAACAGGAATTTCATCTGCTTCAGCATGGTCTAGTTGCCAATTTTTCTTTCTATCATTTTTAGAAATAATTTGTTGCGCAAGGCTAATGGCCGTACCACTTGGGGCATCTTGTTTTTGAGTATGGTGAATTTCCTCAATTTCCACTTCATAGTCTTCCATTCCATTCATTATCTCCGCCAGTTTTCTATTAAGTTCAAAGAAAAGGTTGACGCCAACGCTAAAATTTGAAGCATAGATAAAGGCACTGTCTTCTTTTTTGCAGATCTCTACTGCCTTTTCATAATCTTCAAGCCATCCTGTGGTCCCGCAAACTACCGGAATATCATTCTTAAAACAAGTAGTGATATTTTTAAATGCCGCTTTTGGAACACTAAAATCTATAGCAACATCAATGTCCATTTTATTTAACTCGAAACTTTCAATATCTTCTTCGAGCTTCAGAACAATTTCATGACCACGGTTTACCGCAATCTCATCGATGGTTTTACCCATTCTCCCGTATCCTAAAAGTGCTATTTTCATTTCTATATATTTTAGAGCTATGTTTTAATCTTTTGAAAATTGTTTAAAACGATAACAAGTATTACTCACTATTTTGAGCTTAAAACCTATAATTTAAGGATAGCCCATATTTGGACTGCCCCGTAAAATTATCAAATTTCATATTGGGTTTTAAACTAAGGTCTTCACTAACATTAAATTGCTGTAAATGAGCATCTACATTGGCATCTATAATATTTAAAACATAAAATCCTGCGATAACCAATATTGATATTTCCTTATTTCTACTATAAAATTCCTGGGCCCTAATAAGTGCCTCTGTACTAATTCTATCACCAAATTCATCCTTTCTTCCCGCGAGTCGGTTTTTATATGCATCCCGATAACGGTTCCATTGTTTATCGTTATTTATGTAAAAATAAACTCCGGTTCCAATTCCGGCATAAACCAGGGGAATCTTCCAATACCTTCCGTTGTAGGCCTGTCCCAAACCAGGTAATATAGCCGAATAAAAAGCAGCTTTAGCAGGTGCAAGCGCATTGTATGGTTTATAATCTTTTTCTTCTGAAACCGTATCCGGTATTTCTCCCATGTCAACCCTTAAAGAATCTTCCTGGGCTGTAAGTTTGAAAACGAACAACAGAAAAAAAAGAAATGATAGAACCCGATTAGTCTTCACCCTGAATAAGTTTTTTAAGTCGAATAAAATCCTCTTCAGAAGAAAATGGAATACTAAGTTTTCCCGAACCTTTTTTAGTGACTTTTACATCAACTTTAGTCCCGAGATATTCTGAAAATTCTTTAATTCCTTTTTTATAAGAAGTAGGAACTGAAGCCGATTTCTTAGTAGTCTTTGAAGCTTTTGTGCCTTCGTTTACTTCACGTACCAATTGTTCAGTTTCTCTAACCGATAAAGACTTTTGAAGGATCTTTTCGTAGATCTCCAGTTGTTTTTGCGGATCGGTAACGTTTATAAGCGCACGGCCGTGCCCCATGCCCATAAAACCATCTCGCATTCCTGTTTGAATTATTGGGTCTAGTTTTAAAAGGCGTAAGTAATTAGCAATTGTAGACCGGTTTTTACCAATCCGTTCACTTAATTGTTCCTGGGTAAGATTTATTTCATCTATTAAACGCTGGTAGGAAAGGGAAATTTCAATAGGATCCAGATCCTGGCGTTGAATGTTTTCAACTAAAGCCATTTCTAAAGATTCCTGGTCGTTGGCAATCCTAATGTATGCCGGGATTGTTTTTAAACCTACCAGTTTTGAAGCGCGATATCGACGTTCCCCTGATACCAATTGGTATTTATCAAAATCCAGTTTTCTTACGGTAATTGGCTGTATTACACCAAGCTCTTTAATCGAGGAGGCCAGCTCTTTAAGGCTATCTTCATTAAAACTTGTTCTGGGTTGAAACGGATTTACTTCTATAGATTCTAAATCCAATTCTACAATATGCCCAACCAGCTTGTCGGCATTTTTATCTTCTGCAGATTGTATATCGTTTTGCGGATCTTTCAATAAAGCTGAAAGTCCACGTCCTAATGCTTGTTTTTTGGTCGCCTTCGCCATCTTCTACGAGTTTTTCTTTATAATTTCATGTGCCAGGCTCAAATAATTGCTGGCTCCTTTGCTGCCCGCATCATAGTTAATAATGCTTTCCCCATAACTTGGAGCTTCACTTAAACGCACATTTCTTTGAATGATTGTATCAAAAACCATCTCGCCAAAATGCTTCTGCACTTCTTCTACAACCTGGTTAGATAACCTTAGACGAGAATCATACATAGTAAGCAATAGACCTTCAATATCCAGTTTATTATTATGAATTTTTTGAACGCTTTTTATAGTATTTAATAATTTCCCTAAACCTTCTAGCGCGAAATATTCACACTGTATTGGGATAACCACCGAATCTGAAGCGGTCAAAGCATTTAATGTTAATAAGCCCAGGGAAGGGGCGCAGTCAATTAAAATAAAATCATAGAGCTCTTTTAACGGGGTAATAGCCTTTTTTAGCATAGATTCTCTGGCATCCTGATCTACCAACTCAATTTCTATAGCTACAAGATCTATATGTGCAGGAATAATATCAAGATTTGGGGAACTGGTCTTTTGAATGCATTCTTCAGGAGCTATCGAGTCTTCAAAAAGCTGGTAAGTACCTAATTCAACCTCTTCCACGTCAATTCCGAGTCCGGAAGTGGCGTTGGCCTGTGGGTCTGCATCTATTAACAATACTTTCTTTTCAAGTACTCCAAGCGAAGCTGCCAGGTTTACCGAGGTCGTGGTTTTGCCTACTCCTCCTTTTTGGTTTGCAATAGCAATGATTTTACCCATTAAGTCTTTATGATTTTTGAAGGGTAAAAATACAATTTATTACAGGTTTATAAAATGATTTTGTTAACAGCTTATACATAAAAAACCGATTGTTGCCAGAAAAGCACAACAATCGGTTTTAAATAAATTGATTTTGAACAAATATCAGATTAATCTCCGGCTTCTGGAGCTTGTCCTTCTTTTTTCTCCGGCATCAAAACACCTAGTAGATAGTTCTCGTTTAAATACTTATTTGCAACTTCTTTAATTTCTTCTTTAGATAAAGCAGCTACTTTTTCTTCGTATTCTAAGACCTTATTCACATCACGCTCTTCCATATCAGCCGATTCCAGTTGGTTTAACCAAAAACGGTTTTCCTGAAGCTGGTCTTTGCGCTGTACCAAAAAGGTTTCTTTAATTTTTTGAAGATCCTTATCAGTTGGGCCGTTTTCTTTTATTTTTTCAACTTCGGCAAGTGCGGCTTCCGTTAAACTTTCCACATTTTCAGGTCCACAAGGGAAAGAAATATTAAAACTATAAGATCCATAAGGAATCTTGCTTAGGTTACCACGGGCGCCAACTCCATATACCCCGGCTTCTTCTTCTCTAAGTTGCTCTACCAATTTTATGGTTAGGATCTCTCCTAAAGCTTTTATAGTAAAATCTTCTTCGGCTTCATAATCGGTTTCCCCATTCCATAGAATGTTTACCATACTTTTTGGATCGGTTCCTTTATAAACCACTTTCTTATCTCCTGAAGTTGAAGTTTTAAATTCAGGAACTTCAAATTCTTCTGTTTCTTCCGAAGAAGGTAAGCTTGCGATATATGTTGATGCATATTCTTTTACTTTTTCTTCATCTATATTTCCTACAAAATAGAAGGTGAAATCACCAGCATTGGCAAAACGCTCCTGGTATTTGTTGTAGGCTAATTCATAATCCTGCGAATCATATTTTTCAGGTGTTGGAAAACCTATATATCTTGGATTTCCTTCATTTCTGAATTTCCCTAATTCGTTCTGAAAATAGAAATTAGGATTTGACATTAAGTTTCCTAAAAATGCCTTTTGCTTATTTACAAAAGCGGTATAGGCTTCTTCATCCATATTAAGATCGGTAAAATAAAGATGAACCATTTGGAATAAGGTTTCCAGGTCTTTTGGAGTCGAAGAACCACTTAAGCCTTCGGTAATTCCTGAAATCTGCGGACGTACCTGAACTATTTTTCCACTCATCATTTTATTAAGATCATTTACAGAAAGATCTGCAATACCGGCTTGAGAAAGACCACTATTGGCTAAAGCTGTATTTAAGTAATCTTCATCTGAATACAATGAAGTTCCTCCCATACTTTTAGCACTAAACAGAATTTCATCATTTTTAAAGTCGGTTTTTTTATAAACTACTTCAGCGCCATTACTAAGTTTTAAGCGGGTGTAACCAACTTCTTCATTTTTTTTGGTTTCTACCACGCTACCTGCATTTGGCATTTTGGTCATTAAACTGTCACGCAGCTTTTCTTCTTCATAAGCGGCAATTTCAGAGTTTTTGATTTCCTCTAAAAGCTCCATAACCTCTTCTTCTTTTACCGGCTCTAGACCTTCTTTTTTAGGACCGGTAAGAACAATTACGCGATTATCTTCATGAAGAAAATCAGAAATAAGTCCGTTTATTTCTTCAAGCTCGATATCCTCCAGGTTTTCCTGGGCAAAATTGTATCGCCATTCAGTTCCTGGAATAGGGGAGTTTTCAAGAAAATGGTTTACATACTGATTAACCAAACGACCACTTTCCTGTTTATCTCTGTCCTTGTATTGTTTTTCTAATCTTGCTAGATATTCACTTTTAGCTCTTTCAAATTCACTTTGGGTAAAACCGTGACGTTTTACGCGCTCATTTTCTTCCAGTAAAGCTTTAAGAGCTTCTAATTGCTGGTTTTCTCCCGTCATGGCGAAAGACTGGTAAGCATTTTTATTTCTGGCAAAAGTCCCACCGTAGTAAGAATACCCATAGTTAAACGGAGGGTTCGAACTATTATTAAGTTCGCTTAATCGGTTATTGATCATTGTTGAAAAAAGATTCTTTTCCATCTGATCTATATAATCCTCTTTAGTTACAACATCTTCAGATTCTTCGTGATCTTTATAATAAACACGAACCTGCGAAAATGGAGCTTCTTCATCTGTAGCTATAGAAACAAAGGTTTCTTCGTGGTTAGGAAGATCATAAGTTTTTCGTTCTCTAGGGTTTTCTACCGGTTCCAGGTTAGAAAAGTGTTCTTTAATCTTTTCTTCTATCTTTTCTACGTCTAAATCCCCAACAGCAACTACAGCCATAAGATCTGGACGGTACCAGTCTTTATAAAAGTTGCGAACTGTTTCGTAATCTGCTTCCTGAATAACCTCTTTTTTTCCAATAGGAAGTCTGTCTGCATAATGAGAGTTATACATTACTTTTGGAAGGTATTCCTGCATCATACGTTTATCGGGGCCAAGGCCTAATCGGTATTCTTCCATAACCACACCGCGTTCTTCATCGATGTCCTCATCGGTCATAGTAGCTTTATGTGACCAATCTTCAAGTATTTGAAAACCGGTATTTAGGGTTTCTTCATCATCGCTGGGGATAGGAAGAATATAAACAGTTTCATCAAAACTGGTATATGCATTAAGATCGGCGCCAAATTTTACACCAATGCTTTGCAGGTAATCTACCAGTTCATTTTTTTCAAAATTTTCAGTTCCATTAAAGTTCATGTGTTCAACAAAATGAGCCAAACCTTGTTGATCTTCATTTTCAAGGATAGAACCTGCGTTTATAACCAAACGGAGTTCTAATTTGTCTTCGGGACGTTCATTATTTCTAATATAATAGGTGAGGCCATTATCCAGTTTGCCCATTTTTACCTTGGGACTCACGGGAATGTTCTCACTTTCCTGAGCTTGCAATCCAACATTGACTGCTAAGAAAAGAATTAATGAATTCAGTAATAATTTTTTCATTTAAATAGGTGTTATTGATTAATTGTGCAACAATATACATCTTTTGTAGTATTATTGTTAATAGAATTAAATATTTAGTTGAAAAAGGTTTTGTGAGATTACTTATATGAAATAAAAAAGCCTGAAATTTCATGAATTTCAGGCTTTGAAATATAAACTTCAAAAAAATACTTAACTACCTTTCTTAGATTTAATCATTGCTTCTAGTTGATCCCACATTTCCTCGGGAATTGCTTCCAGTAAGTTGAACTGCCCTGCACCTTTGAGCCATTCTCCACCATCTATGGTAATTACTTCGCCATTTACATAAGCCGAAAAATCTGAAACTAAATAGGCTGCAAGGTTTGCCAATTCCTGGTGTTCACCAACACGTTTTAGTGGAACTTTTTTAGCAAGATCGAATTTGTCTTTTAAATCCCCCGGCAATAATCTATCCCAGGCGCCTTTGGTAGGGAAGGGGCCGGGTGCAATTGCGTTAAACCTAATTCCATATTTTGCCCATTCTACCGCTAAAGAGCGCGTCATAGCCAAAACTCCTGCTTTCGCGGTAGCACTTGGCACTACATAAGCAGAGCCTGTCCACGCGTAAGTGGTTACAATATTAAGTACTGTCTTATCTTTTTGTTTTGTATCTATCCAATGTTTTCCAAGCGCCATGGTGCAGTTTTTACTTCCTTTAAGCACTATATCAATAATGGTATCAAAAGCATTAGCGCTTAATCTTTCGGTTGGAGAAATAAAGTTTCCTGCAGCATTGTTTAATAAAACATCTATGCTTCCAAATTCTTTTAGAACTTCATCACGCATGTTTTCTACCTGATCGTAATGCCTAACATCGCATTGAACCGCAAAACATTTACCTCCGGTTTCATCTTCCAGCTCTTTGGCTGTGTTTTGAAGTTTTTCCAGGTTTCTGGAGGTAATGGCTACATTAGCGCCAAGTTCCATAAAGTATTTTGTCATTGCTTTTCCAAGGCCACTTCCTCCGCCGGTTACGATAATCGTTTTGCCTTTTAGAGCATCGTCCCGAAGCATCTTTTTAGTAAAATCCATAATTTATATTTTAATTGGTTGGTTTACTCACTAAGTGAGATATAATATTTAAAGTCTTTTTATAATTTATAAAACCTTCAAGGTTTTTTTAAGAGTTTAAACTTCTTCCTCTATTAAAATTTCTAAAAGCTGAATAGCGGCATCACTTATTTTAGTTCCCGGTCCAAAAACCGCAACAGCGCCGGCATCAAATAAATACTGATAATCTTGGGAAGGAATTACCCCGCCTACAATTACCATAATATCTTCACGTCCCAGGTTTTTTAATTCTTCCAGAACCTGCGGAACCAGAGTTTTGTGTCCTGCTGCTAAAGAGGAAACTCCAAGGATATGTACATCGTTTTCCACAGCCTGTTTTGCTGCTTCTTTTGGCGTTTGAAAAAGTGGTCCAATATCTACATCAAAACCAAGATCGGCATAACCGGTGGCAACTACTTTTGCCCCACGATCGTGGCCATCCTGACCCATTTTTGCGATCATAATTCGGGGTCTTCTGCCGTCCTGTTCTGCAAATTTATCGGCCAGTTCCCTGGCTTTTTTAAACGAAGTGTTTTCTTTCATTTCTTTAGAATATACACCGCTAAAGGTTTGTACTTTAGCTTTATGCCTGCCGTAAACTTCTTCCAGCGCATCGCTAATTTCACCTAAGGTTGCGCGATGTCTTGCCGCCTCAACAGCTAAACTAAGCAAATTCCCGTTTTCTTTTTCGGCACATTCGGTAAGATCTTTTAGCGCTTTTTCAACTTTTTCGGTATTTCTTTCGGCTTTTATTTTTTCCAGGCGTTCTACCTGTTGTTTTCTTACGGTCTGGTTATCTACTTCTAAAGTAACCAGCTCATCTTCTTTTTCGAGTCGGTATTTGTTAGTGCCTACAATAATATCAGTTTCACTATCTATCCTGGCCTGTTTTTTTGCTGCGGCTTCTTCAATGCGCATCTTCGGAATTCCTTCTTCAATGGCTTTGGTCATTCCGCCTAATTCTTCAACTTCTTCTATAAGTTTCCAGGCTTTTTCAGCGATCTCGTCTGTAAGTTTTTCTACATAATAACTGCCAGCCCAGGGATCTACTGTCTTAGTAATTTTTGTTTCCTGTTGAAGGTGCAACTGCGTGTTTCTCGCTATTCTTGCTGAAAAATCTGTAGGTAGCGCAATGGCTTC
>DATFJA010000192.1:0-3948 GCA_035269545.1 Salegentibacter sp. | reverse complement strand
ATTAGAACTCTTTACGGTCCTTATACTTCTTACTCCTTTTTTCTGGAGGAATAGGTAAACTAATATTCAAATAAAGAAAATAGAAAGCCTGTCTAAAAAGATAATTTTCTGTCAAGCTGATGTAGTTTCAGCTTTTAATTCTCCAATATCCAGTATCTCCGAATAAATTTCGGCGCAGGCTCTGAAACAATCCCGAAGCTTCGGGACAGGATGCCGATATTGAATAAAACTTATAACAATTTTTTGGTGGTTTTCGTGTCTATAAAAAAATCCTGATGGGTTTTAAACGCATCAGGATTTTGAAAAATATTATTTATGAGCTTAAGTCTAAGCTTCAGCTAAAACTGATTTAATTCGCTTCAGTGCTTCTTCAATCTGAGATTCACTTGCTGCGTAAGAAATTCTTATACAGTCCGGGTTCCCAAAGGCGTCTCCGGTAACTGTAGCTACAAGTGCTTCTTCTAATAAAAACATAGAAAAATCTGTAGCGTTTTCAATCTTGTGGCCCTTAATAGTTTTTCCGAAGAAATGAGAAACATTTGGGAAAACGTAAAACGCACCTTCCGGCTCTGTAGTGACAAAGCCTTCAATATCATTTAAAAGATCTATAATAAGTTTTCTTCTTTTTTTGAAAGTATCAACCATGTAGCTAATTTTGCTAACAGGTGCTTCTAATGCCGTGATCACTGCACGTTGAGCTATACAATTAGCACCGCTGGTAATTTGGCCCTGCATTTTGTTGCAAGCACGAGCAATCCAGGAAGGGGCTCCAATATATCCAATTCTCCAACCGGTCATTGCGAATGCTTTAGAAACGCCATTAACGGTGACCACACGATCATACATATCTTCAAAATGTGCCATAGAAGCGTGACCACCAACAAAATTGATATGTTCGTAAATTTCATCACTTACTATAACAATATCAGGATATTTTTTTAGCACATTTGCCAATCCTCTTAGTTCTTCTTTGCTGTAAACCATTCCGCTGGGATTACAAGGAGAACTATACCAAATCATTTTTGTCTTTGGTGTGATGGCGGCTTCAAGCTGCTCTGGTGTAATTTTAAAATCGGTTTCGACTGAAGTAGGCACTTCTACCGGAACGCCTTCGGCAAGCTTAACTATTTCTGCATAACTAACCCAATAAGGACAGGGTAGAAGAACTTCATCTCCCGGGTTTAGTAAAACCATAGCTACATTAGCCAAAGATTGTTTAGCTCCCGTAGATACTACAATTTGCGAATAATCGTAAGTTAGATCGTTGTCTCGCTTGAATTTATTGATAATCGCATCTTTTAATTCTGCGTAGCCATCTACAGGGGTGTAAGAATTATAATTATCGTTAATTGCTTCAATAGCAGCGTCTTTGATAAAATCTGGAGTGTTAAAATCTGGTTCTCCTAAGCTTAACCCAATAATATCTTTCCCTTCTCCTCTAAGTTCACGCGCTTTTGCAGCCATAGCCAGGGTTTGGGAAGTGGCTAAATTGTTAATTCGGTTGGATAATTGTTCTTGCATTCTTTAGTTGGTTACAAATTAATGACTTGCTAAGTGAGATATCTCAAATAAACACATTGAAAAAGATGTATTTATTTTAGGCCTCAACCTCGTGGAATTATCCCGAGGTAATTACGAAATTGCAGGTTTCGCACCCATTTCTTTTAAGTGTTGGAAATGGGCAATTATTGCTGCGCGTGTGGTTTTGTATTCGTGATAAGGTAGATTACATTCTGAAGCGGTCTCCTTAACTATTAGAGCTATTTTGGAATAGTGAATGTGACTAATATTCGGGAAAATATGGTGCTCTACCTGATGATTTAGTCCGCCGGTAAACCAGTTTACAATTTTGTTTTTTGTCGCAAAATTAACCGTTGTGAATAACTGGTGAATGGCCCATGTGTTTTTCATAGAGCCTGTTTCATCGGGTAATGGCATTTCTGTTTCTTTTACCACATGTGCTAACTGAAAAACAATACTAAGTATTAAACCTGCCGTGTAATGCATCACGAAAAATCCAATTAGAATTTTCCACCAGGCAATAGACAATATTAGCATAGGAATTACAATCCAAATAGAAACATAGATCAATTTTGTAATCGCGATAATGCTCCATTGGGTCGCCGGATTAGGCATTTTTCCGTAAGAAAGTTTTCGCTTTAAATAATTTTTAGTTTGTTTAAAATCTGTAGTCAACGCCCAGTTAAAAGTTAATAAACCATATAGAAACACAGAATAATAATGTTGAAAACGGTGAAAGCTATACCATTTTGCGTGTTCAGAAAACCTAATTATCCTTCCTGCATCTAAATCTTCATCGTGACCGTGAATATTTGTATAAGTATGGTGTAATACATTATGTTGCACCTGCCAGTTATAAACGTTTCCGGCCAGCACATAAATTGTGCCGCCCATAAATTTGTTCACCCATTTTTTTGAAGAATAGGAGCCATGATTACCATCATGCATAATATTCATTCCTACTCCTGCCATCCCGGCGCCCATTATGACGGTAAGTAGTAACATCCACCACTGCGAAATGTCCAGCGTGAGAATTAAAAAATATGGTGTTAAAAATAAAGAAAACATGGCTATAGCCTTGAGGTGTAGTTTCCAGTTTCCTGTTTTTTTGATGTTATTTTCTTTAAAGTAATTGTTTACTCTTTTATTAAGTAATCTAAAGAATTTTGTGGAATCTTTACGAGAGAACTTTATGTGATTTTGAACGTTTTCCATGAATTTTTTTGTAAGCTGTAAAGGTAAAATTTTTATGTAGTTAATCTATAATCCAGACCGTATTAATATACGGTGCAATTTCAGCACCAAATTATGTATTTTTGTTCAAAATTTGAAAATTTTGGAATTAATAAAGAAATATTTTCCCGATTTATCTGATGACCAGTATGCTAAATTTGAACAGTTGGAAGCACTGTACAAAAACTGGAACCTTAAAATTAACGTGGTCTCACGTAAAGATATTGATGAAATTTACCTGAGACATGTACTACACTCGCTGGGAATTGCAAAAATTCAAAAGTTTAAACCCGGATCAGAAATTTTAGATGTTGGAACAGGCGGCGGATTTCCCGGAATTCCATTGGCAATCTTGTTTCCTGAAACAAATTTTCATTTAGTAGATTCTATAGGAAAAAAAATGAAAGTGGTAAATGAGGTCGTGGAAGGGCTAAAACTTACCAACGTTAAAACTACGAATGCGAGGGTAGAAGAGATTTCAGGTACTTATGATTTTATTGTAAGTAGGGCAGTGGCCGCAATGCCTACTTTTGTACACTGGACTAAAGGAAAGATCGCTAAGAAAAGTCAGCACGAACTTAAAAATGGAATTCTATACTTAAAAGGCGGAGATCTAACTGTTGAACTTCGTGAATACCCAAAAGCGAAAATTTATGAATTACGGGATTATTTCGAAGAGGATTTCTTCAATACTAAAAAAGTGGTATATCTACCATTAAAGTACAAGCCTTAATCTTTTCTAATAATCACCTTTTTAGCATAATCTCCAGCATCGGTATAAACTTTCACGATGTAAACAGCCGAACTTAAAGATTTTTTCTGCGGAACATGAATTTCTTTAAGGTCAGGTATTCCAAGGTGTTGATCTACCAATTGGCCAGTAATATTGTAAATATTAATGTGCTCAATTTTATGAAGTTCAGGATTGCTGATTACAAATTCCCTATTTTCTAGAGAGTAATAGTAATCAATAGGTCCTTCGCCAGGTTTTTTATCTTTTCTGGTTGAGGTTGCATCGTGAAATACAATTTCGTACCGATCCTGATATTCTCCTGCTGGTAAACTCTCTTTAAACGCTTTTTTGCGTAAATCGTGATAGGTACTGTCGCTATTGTCACGAAGATATATATTCATATACTCAGGAAGATTTTCTAACTCTCCCATCTCGATACTGAATTCTTTTTCTTCGGCAAT
>DATFJA010000191.1:0-5157 GCA_035269545.1 Salegentibacter sp. | reverse complement strand
GGCGCAATTTCTGACGTTTATTTCATACTCTAAAAATATAGGGGAATTTAAGCACAATTTTTTACATAAAAAATGGCCGTCAAACCAGGTAAGACGGCCATTAACTCTATTCTATAATTACAGATTACATATTCTCTTCTTCTGAAGACTTATTTATCGTTTCTTCTATTGCCTGGTGCTGTTTTCTAATATCATCGTGCGCAGCTTTCATTTCCGATTGTTCGGTCAAAATTCTATCATGGGTTTGCTGCATTTCATCAAGCTGAGTTCTTTTGGCTTCAGCCGATAGTTCTGCAAAATCCTGACTGAGTTTTTGGTGCGATTCAATCATTTCTTCATGAGAAACCAATTTGGCATCGTGGTTTCTAATTTTAGCTTCAATATTAACTAGTTTTTCCAATTGTGTAGAATCTTCCAATTCTTCCATGCCACGTAATTGTTGCGCAATTTGGTTATGTTTTTCTTTGAGCGCGTCATTCTTATCTGATAGCATTTCGTGAGTACTAGTTATACTGTCATTTTGTTTGTCTAATACTTCTTGCTGTTCAGCTAACTCCTTAGAATTGTCTTCGTTACAACTAGTGAAACTAATAGCCACTAAACTAAGGATGAGTGCATAAATTCTCATAATTTCATTTTTTTGATTAGAAGTCTAATTTATAAAAATGAAAATCTTATACTTTTAATTTGGTGTTAATTAAGTGGTTCTTAATTAGATAAATAATTGTTAAGAACCCATATATGCATTATATGCATTATATGACATATGTTTTTGACCTATAATTTATATTATGTAAAATAGAATATTTTGGTTACCGATAACTTATTTAATGATCCACATTTATTAATCATTCTTTTTCAGCTCACCTATTTCGCCCTGGTATGAAATAAATGAACGGTGGCTGCTATTCACCCGTGTATTTACTTTTCCTTCAGGATATATAGTAATGGTGAAATCCAGGTCTTCGGTATCCTGGTCAGTAGAAAAATTAATAATTATTGTATCTCTTTCATCACTGCTAATTTCAAGATCTTTTAAAAGACCGTTATAAGTTATTGCTCCCTCACCATTATATCCGCCACCGGCAAAACGTTCTCCAAAAAATGGTAGAAATACATTCACCGAATCATTTTTGAATCGTATGAAATTTGGATTTCCAATGAGGTTAATACGTCCACCGCCCATTGGAATTACCCATTCGTGTTGTATCTCAAATTTCCGACTATCTACCAATTGTTTGGTTTTACTAAGCTTAGCAGTATCTATACTACTACCGCAACCTAACATAAATGTGAGCGAGATTAAAACAATTGAATAATGTTTATAAAATTTCATTGGTCTTTTTAAAAGCATCTTAGATCAAGGTACAATGTTTAAAATAAGTACCATCTTAAAAGAAGTTTAAATTTGAAAGGTTTATTCTTTCCATACTGATTAGTTTTGAGAATTTAGGCTAATAATTTTGGTTTCTATTCTTCATTTAAGCCACTCGTTGCATGACCTCTCAAAAAGATTCTTAAACCTTTGCTAAGAATCACTTAATTGATTTGTATAATCGTTTAATAATAGGTTTATTGGCACTTCAAAATAAAATTATTTATGGAAGCATTATATCAGTTCGTAAAACTTGAAAAAAGCGAGAGCTTACAAGATTTCACCCAAAAAAAATTAGATAAACTTGAAGTTAAATACGATTTTATCGTTAAGGCTCAGGTTTATTTCAAAAAAGAAGAAGCGCAGGATACAAATGGTTATATCTGCAATATTAAATTAAGCGTACCGGGACCACAAATTTTCGCTGAGTCTAATAAAGATTCTTTTGAATCTGCAGCAGCAGAGACTGTAAAGGACCTCGACCGACAGTTGGCCAAGAAAAAAAGCCAGATGAAAACTCATTCTAACTAAGAATTAATTTCTGTTAGATGCAAAAAACCCTGATATCTAAATATCAGGGTTTTTTATATAAGCAATTTTCTTAAGCTATTTTGTTTCGCCTTCTTCTGCATCTTTTGCCTGGCCTTCACCAAGCTCATTAGCTTCTATTCGCTCCTTAAATTCGTTAATAATTCCACCTTTCATTAAAATTTTAATTTGCCTATCGCTCAAACTATGTTTGGTCTCAAAATCTAATTTGTCGCCATTGGCTTTTTTTACAATTACCTTTATATTATTTCGATTTTGAATATCTTCTCTCAGATTCCGGAAGATCACTTGATCATCCTGTTCTATTTTATCGAAATCGGCAATATCTATAAACTCCAACGGAAGAATTCCGAAATTCACTAAATTCTGCCAGGCGATCCTGGCATAACTATTAGCAATAACTGCAACCTGGCCTAAATATTTTGGAGCAATAGCTGCGTGCTCCCTACTGGAACCTTGCGCATAATTATCCTTTGCTACAACAATATGCCCCCCGTGTTCTCCTTTGGCTTTCATTGCCCTATCATAAAAGGATTCATCAATTACGGTATAGGAAAATTTACTTATCTCAGGTAAATTACTTCTAAATGGCAATACCTCTGCTCCTGCTTTCAGGATTTCATCTGTAGAAATATTATCACCCATTTTCAACATTACAGGAACGCTGTAATGGTCTTGCATAGGTTCAATATATGGAAGCGATTTAATGTTAGGTCCTTTCTGAAGTTCAACTTTAGATCCATCTTCCGGTGGAGCTACTAACATATCGTCTTTAATAATATGAAACTCGGGATATTCAAACTTCGGATATTTCATATTGTAAAGTTTTTCCATGTCTCTCGGATCGGTAATTTTCCCGGTTAATGCTGAAGCTGCAGCAGTTTCGGGACTGCATAAATAAACTTGATCGTCTTTAGTACCTGATCGATCGGGGAAGTTTCGTGGCATTGTACGCAAACTTATAGTACCGGATGCCGGTGCCTGTCCCATTCCTATACAGCCCATACACCCCGATTGATGGAAACGTGCTCCTGCTTTTATTAAGTTAGCAAAAGCTCGATTTTCAATCATATTTTGAATTATTTGCCTGGAAGTAGGATTAACATCAAAAGAGACGTCACTGCTAACAGCCTTATCTTCAACTATAGCTCCCGCGATCCAGAAATCCCTTAAACCCGGATTTGCTGAAGAACCAATAACTACCTGGCTAATGGGTTTACCAGCAACTTCGCTTACAGGAACTACATTCCCGGGGCTGGTTGGAAGAGCGATTAGGGGAACAAGTTCATCCAGAATAATTTCTTCATGAAGATCGTATTCACAACCTTCATCAGCTACTAACTCTCTCCAGTCATCTTCTCTTTCCTGAGATTTCAGAAATCTTTTTGTTTCTTCATCACTAGGAAATACCGTAGTAGTAGCACCAAGTTCGGCGCCCATATTTGCAATTACATGGCGATCCATAGCACTTAAATTCTTAAGACCTTCACCATAATATTCTACTACTTTTCCAACTCCTCCTTTTACATCGTGGCGACGCAACATTTCAAGAATTACATCTTTGGCACTTACCCAATCTGGTAAATTACCGGTAAGTTTTACTCCCCATACTTCTGGCATCTTCACAAAATATGGTTGACCCGCGATTGCCGCCGCTACATCAAGTCCGCCGGTTCCAATGGCGAGCATACCCAAAGATCCCGCTGCAGGAGTGTGACTATCTGAACCAACCATGGTTTTTCCTGGTTTTCCAAAACGTTCCATATGTACCGGATGGCTTACCCCGTTTCCAGGTCTACTATACCAAAGTCCGAATTTTTGTGCAGCAGAAAGTAAAAATAAGTGATCATCGGCATTTTTAAAATCGGTTTGCAATAAGTTGTGATCTACATATTGAACTGCAACTTCTGTCTGTGCTTTATCTAAGCCCATAGCTTCCAACTCCAATTGCACTAATGTTCCTGTAGCATCCTGCAACAAAGCCTGATCTATTTTTATTCCAATTTCCTTTCCGGGAATCATTTCTCCCTTTAGCAAATGCTCTTTAATTAATTTTTGAGTTACGTTGAGTTTAGACATAGTTGGTTTAATTTTAAGCTTTAAAATATTACAATTTCAAGAAAATCTAAGTACGTTTAACAATATCTTATATCTTGAAAAGAGCTGAACTCCAAGCTATTTACCCGATTCCAAATAATATCCCATAAAAAAAGCCATAAATAAAGAAGGTACTCCTTCCCTATTTATGGCCGTTTTCTAAAAAGCCGTTTGAAAAATAACCATTCAAATATTCTGAACCTCTGGTTGTGAATATTTTACAGGTTACTTTCGAAACAGCTTAATATATCTTAACTCTTGCTCAGCGAATTTAAAATATCTGTTTGTTGACCTTCTTCAATATTAAAGCCCGGCTTCCCTTTTCTAGGAAATAAATATGCGAATTCTTCATCAAAAGCACTCCAGCTGCCTGCTAAACCAAAATCGTCATTTGATTTATCCATTTTTGGTCTTTTAAAGGTATTAAGGTCAGAGTCATATGGAGAACCTTCTGCATCTTCCCCAGGAAATAACATCCCGTCATTAATTTCAGAATAAATAATTACTGAGGCTCCTCCATTTCCTGGAAGATCAAATATTTTTAAACCAAAATCTTTTAATACACCTTTTCGTTCGGTGATATCCTTTGTTTTGAAATCGTCTTTAAAACTGTTTCGTGGATGTGCAAAAATTGGCGCTCCGCCGGCATCTTCAGAAATTGTTTTTAAATCGGCATAAGCATCTTTCAAAATACCATCACAGGTAATTAAAATACCTTTTATTTTATAACCATCATTAAGCAGTTTTTTTACAGCATCTTTAGTAGATTCTTCCACTACGTCTATAAGTAAAATATCCTGTCTATTTATATGTCTAATGGCATAACCTTGCTTAAAAACGCCATCTTTTTCTTCACCTTTAATAATAAAAGTATCGGGTATTAATTTTAAAAATTTACCGCTTTCACCTTTTTCAACAAATTCGGCACTTTGGCTGTGTAGCACTTCCATCTTATCAACAGTCTTCATAATCAAAATCGTTTTATAATTAGTTGCTTCAAGATACAAATAAGGAGAGGCTTTTACAATGCCCAAAACCGGTTTTAGGACATATTTAACGAGAGCGCATAAGCTGAATAAATTCCGTGGTGAGAAAGGCTAAATGGAATTTGCAGTATATCACCATTGTAGGTTATA
>DATFJA010000190.1:0-2915 GCA_035269545.1 Salegentibacter sp. | reverse complement strand
GGAAAACCTTTGAAAATTGTTTTTCACAAAGCCATTGATGAAACTCCAGCTATTTTAGAATCTGTGAAATGTTTAAGGGAATCAGGTGTTGTAAATGGAATCCTTACTTCAGGAGGGAAAAATACCGCGGCTGAAGGTATTCATCAACTTAAAAATATAATAGCTCTGGCTGATGAAATGGAAGTGATTTGTGCGGGAAAAATAAGCTCAAAAAACCTGGAAGAATTACATCGCGAAATCAATGCGAAAGCCTATCACGGCAGAAGAATTGTTCCGGAATTGGAATAATTATTTTTCGAAATGAAATTAATAAAACTAGCTTTTCAAGTTTTTAGAAAAAAGAAAACCCGTTTCGATTAAGAAACGGGTTTTTAAATATTTGCTATGGCTAAGCCATTACATCATTCCGGGCATTCCGCCGCCCATTCCGCCTGGCATAGCACCGCCACCTTTGTCGTCTTCTGGAAGATCAACAAGGGCACACTCGGTAGTTAAGATCATTCCGGCAACAGAAGCAGCGTTTTCAAGCGCAACTCTTGTTACTTTCTTAGGATCTATAATTCCGGCTTTCATCATATCTACAAATGTGTCGGTTTTCGCATCGTAACCAAATTCTTTCTTGCCTTCAAGAACTTTATTGATTACTACAGAAGCTTCACCACCAGCATTTTCTACGATAGTTCTAAGTGGAGATTCAATAGCTCTAACCACTATTTGAATTCCTGTAGCCTCATCGTCATTTTCAGCTTTTAATTTAGCAAGAACGGCTTGTGCTCTTACAAGAGCAACACCACCACCGGCAACAATTCCTTCTTCTACAGCCGCACGGGTTGCGTGAAGTGCATCATCTACACGGTCTTTCTTCTCTTTCATTTCAACTTCTGAAGCTGCACCTACATACAGTACGGCAACACCGCCGGCTAGTTTAGCCAGACGCTCCTGAAGTTTTTCTTTATCATAATCTGAAGTAGTGGTTTCGATCTGAGCTTTGATCTGGTTTACACGTTCTTCAATTTGCTTGTTATCACCAGCACCGTTTACGATAGTAGTATTATCTTTATCGATAGCTACTTTTTCGGCAGTACCTAACATATCAATAGTAGCATTTTCTAAAGAGAATCCTCTTTCTTCAGAAATAACAGTACCACCGGTTAGGATAGCGATATCTTCTAACATTGCTTTTCTACGGTCTCCAAATCCTGGTGCTTTAACAGCAGCGATCTTAAGAGAACCACGTAGTTTATTTACTACTAGAGTTGCAAGGGCTTCACCATCTACATCTTCAGCAATAATTAAAAGTGGTTTTCCAGATTGTGCTACCGGTTCAAGAACAGGAAGCAAATCTTTCATAGAAGAGATCTTTTTGTCGAACAATAAAATGTACGGATCTTCAAGATCTGCAGTCATTTTCTCTGAATTCGTTACGAAATATGGAGAAAGGTAACCACGGTCAAATTGCATACCTTCAACTACTTCTACATGAGTCTCGGTACCTTTAGCTTCTTCTACGGTAATTACACCTTCTTTTCCAACTTTACCAAAAGCCTTGGCGATAAGATCACCAATGTGCTCATCGTTATTCGCTGAAATAGAAGCAACCTGCTTTATTTTTTCTGAAGAATCACCAACTTCTTTAGTTTGTTTCTCTAAATCTTTAGTTATTGCAGTTACAGCTTTATCTATACCTCTTTTAAGATCCATTGGGCTTGCGCCTGCAGCAACGTTCTTAAGGCCTTCTTTTACGATAGCCTGGGCAAGTACAGTAGCGGTAGTAGTACCATCTCCTGCAAGATCGTTGGTTTTAGAAGCAACTTCTTTAACCATTTGAGCCCCCATGTTTTCTAATGGATCTTCCAGCTCAATTTCTTTTGCTACAGTAACACCATCTTTAGTTACGGTTGGTGCACCAAAAGATTTGCTTATTACTACATTACGTCCTTTAGGACCCAAAGTTACTTTTACGGCATTTGCCAATGCATCAACACCGCGCTTAATTCCGTCGCGGGCTTGAATATCAAACTTTATATCTTTTGCCATTGTTTTTATATTTTATCATTTCCGTGAAGACGGAAATCAAATTACTAATATTTTATTTTGAAAATTTCCCCGGGAGTGGGGAAAAGAAGTCTTATACTATTGCAAGGATATCGTCTTCTCTCATCATTAGATAGTCTGTACCTTCCAATTTTAATTCTGTACCGGAATATTTTCCGTAGAGTACAGTATCACCAACGGTTACAGTCATATCGTGGTCTTTACTTCCTTTTCCAACAGCTACAACTTTTCCACGTTGTGGTTTTTCTTTAGCTGTTTCGGGAATGTAAATTCCAGAGGCCGTTTTAGTTTCGGCTGCTTCAGGTTCAATAAGAACTCTGTCTGAGAGCGGTTTAATGTTTAGTCCCATTTTTTATAAATTTATTAAGGTTAATTAATCTTTGATTAAGCGGTTAGGCTTATTTCTAAAATTATGCCACCCCGTTTTTACTGCCAATTATCAAAAAAAAATGCCAGCTTGTCATAAGCTGGCATTTTTAAATTTTATAAAGAATGAAGCGTTTATTGAGCGCTGTCAGATTCTGATGGTTGTCCTGGCATTTGTGCCGGTGGAGTAGCGGTATTCTCAGGCATTGCTTCTTCATCAAAAACCCTTGATTCGCCGTAACCCGCATCATCCATAATTGTTACATTAGAAAGTAAAATTAGGACTAATAAAAGTGTTGCTAAAGTCCAGGTGCTCTTATCTAAAAAGTCTCCGGTCTTCTTAACTCCACCTACTTGTTGTCCGCTACCGCCAAAAGAGGAAGATAAACCACCGCCTTTAGGATTCTGTACCATAATTACTACTACCAGTAAAAAGGCTACAATAACTATTAATGCTAAAAAAATCGTGAATGTGCTCATTCTTGCTTTGTATT